>JAUIHC010000024.1 GCA_030432455.1 Phycisphaerae bacterium
CCGAAGTGAAAATTCCCGAGCGTGAACTCGAACGTCGGACTGCTCGACTCGGTCCGCACCGCCTCCAGCGTCTCGATCGCCGCATCCACATCCCCCGCGGTCATCAGGTCGAGCGCGGCTCGAAGCGGTGCCTGCTCCTCGACCCGCACCGCGGGTTCGGGGGCTCCGGCCGGCATCGAGAGCCACTCGTACCGGTCCGCCAGCGCGTCCGGGCTCCAGACGCTCGACCTCTCGTCGCCGGGGAGCGTGCGGTGCACCAGCGGATCGACGTCGTCGGCCACCGCGACCGTCGCGAGCGCCGAGGCGGCAACGACCGTGACCAGGTGGAGGATCGTTCGAGCTGCGGATCGGGTGGACGTCATCCGGGTCATCCAGACTCGCTCGGGGTCAGCGGTTGCGGGCATAGCCTTCGATCTCGTCGAGATAGGCCTTCACGTCGTCGTCCGGCGCGAGCGACTGCGCCTGCTTGAGCAGCGAGATCGCCTGCGGATACCGACCCGCCGCCACCAGCGCCTCGGCGTGACGGATGCGAGCCTCGACCTCGAAGGCGGGGATCCCCTCGGCCCGCTCGAACCAGAACTCCGCCCGCTCGAGACCATCGGGCATGCGGGCGTGATGCCGACCGAGCAGGATCAGCGCCTCGCCGTCGAGCGGATCGCGATCGACCAGCGCTTCGAGGGCCGCCACCTCGGTCGCATCCTCGCTCCGGCGGGCCGCAAGCAGCGCCTGCAGGCGATCGAACTCCGCCCGGACGCCGTCGTCGAACGAGGTCTCGCCCGCCCGCAACGCCTCCAGCAGGCCGGACACCGCCGCGATCTCGCCACGGGTGGCGAGCGTCCGGCCCGCCCGAAGCGCCGGCCCCGCGTCGCCGTCCATCGCCGTCGCCGCGAGCTGCCGCTCCACGGCGAGCGTCGCGAGCCCGCGATCGAGGTAGATCCCGGCCAGTCGCCGCTCGACCTCGGGATCCTCGATGCCCAGCACCCGCACCACCTCGAGATCCTGCGCGGCCTCGTCGGGTCGCCCCGCCGCCAGCCTCGCCCGGCCGAGTCGATGCCAGAGGGCGCCGTCGGCCGGACGATCCGCGATCAACGCCTCGAACATGACGATCGCCTCGTCGTGACGGGCCTGCGCCGCCAGGGTGTCCGCGAGACCGAGCCGCCAGTCGAAGGCGGCGGGGGCGAGCATGATCGCCCGTCGGTACGCGGTCTCCGCGGCGACGAGGTTCCCGAGCCGGGCCTGGGAGAATCCGAGCAGACCCATCGTGAAGGGATCGCACGCCCCGAGCTCGCACGCCTTCCCGAGCGCCGCGACCGCGAGCGCATCGTTGCCGCGCCGCGCCTCGAGGTCGCCGAGCCGGATCCACGCCCGCCGGAAGTTGGGGAACTTGCCGACCGCGAGCTCCAGCGCGTCCGACGCCTCCTCCAGGCGACCCTGCACGTAGAGCAGGTTCCCGGCCATGAAGTCGAGCGCCGCACTCGTTCGCGCGGACCGGTTCTTTCCAAGCAGCGCGAGCGCCTCGTCGATGCGATTGGCGGCCATGAGGTCCATGGCGTCGGTCATGACGCCGAGATCTCGACCGTCGAGCGACGGCTCGACCGGCGTCTCGGCGATGAAGCTCTCCGCGAAGCGTCGCCGGAATGCGGGCGTCCGCCAGATCGAGAGTTCCACCTGGGTGGGGCCCACGGAGGGCACGGCGTCGGCCGGCGTCGGCGCGACGGCATCGTCCTGCGCTCCGGCAGGCGATGCGAAGGCGAGCAGGCCGACCAGCGCGGCCGCGGTCGGGCGTCGAAGCATGGAGAATCGGTGCGTCATCGGAACGTCCGGAGTCATCGAAGGGTGGGCTGGTCGCGGGGTCGCATCAGTCACGGGGGAAGGTCAGGGGAACGCGCATTCGGAAGCGGACGGGGCGGCCCTCCCGCTTGCCGGGCTCGAACTTCCACTGCCGCACCGCGGTCAGGGCGGCTCGCTCGAAGATCGGGTCGCTCGAACGCTGGACCTTGGGGTTCTGCACCCGGCCCTGCTCGTCCACGATGAAGATCACGTAGACCTGCCCCGGCGCCTTCCGCTTCATGTCGGGCGTCATGTTCGGCCCCGGCTGGTAGACCGGTCGGGGCTGCTGGTCGAGATCGGCGGCGGAGAACAACTCGGCCACATCCTTCTTCCCGCCGATCGCGCTGCCGAGATCGACCGCCATCGCGCCGGCCCCGTAGCCCGCGCCGAAGCCGGGGTTCAGCGCCATCTCCAGCTGGGAGAGGTCGAGCGGGGGCACGTCCTCCGACAGCTGCGGCGGCTCGGGCTCCTCGGGCTCGTCGGGTTCCTCGGGTTCCTCCTCGACCGGCGGCGGCGGCGGAGGCTCGGCAGCGAAGGTCTCGACATCCCGCACCGCGTAGAGGTCGTCGGACTTCACGCTGATCGACTGCATGAGCGGCAGGATCATGAAGAAGATCAGCGACAGCGCGATCCCCCCCGCCACCACCACGGTGCGGTTGACGACCAGCGTGAGGAAGTTCCAGGCGCGTCGGATCATGGGTCGTAGGCGGGCCTTGTGCGGTCGGGCGGGGTCGGGTGCGAAAGCGGAGGCTCGAAGGTCAGTTGATGCGGGTCGCCACGCTGATCTTCTTGGCGTCCGCGAGCTTCGCCTCGTCGATGATGCGGATCAGCAGATCGGTCTTGGAATCCTTGTCGGCCTGCACGATCACCGGCACGTCCTCGCCGCTTGCGAGGGCCCGCTTGACCTCCCGCTGCACGCCGCTGATGCCGATCTCCTTGCCGCCGTAGATGACCTGCCCCTCCGCGGTCAGCGCGATGAGCACGCTGTTCTTCTCCAGCGCCGACGCGGTCGCCGCATCGGGCTTGTTCACCTCGACGCCGGTCTCCTCGACGAACGTCGTGGTCACGATGAAGAAGATCAGGAGGATGAAGACGCAGTCGATGAGCGGGGACATGTCCACCGCAGCCTCGCCGCCGTCATCCTCACCCGAATCTCGAAAACGCGCCATCGCGAAGTCCCTTCGATCACGCCGCCTGCCGGGTGGCCCGGCGACGCCGATACACGTGCTGGTTGCAGCCGGACTCGAGCTGGGCGAGGAACGCCCGGTACCGCTCGTAGCCACGGTTCATCTGGTACTGGAAGAAGACGCCCGGGAGGGCGATGATGAGGCCGGTCTCGGTGGTGATGAGCGCTTCGGAGATGCCCGAGGCGATCGCCCCCATCGTCTGATCGCCGCCCGAGCCGCTGGAGAGCGCCGCGAAGGTGGTGAGCATGCCGGTCACGGTGCCGAGCAGTCCGAGCAGCGGCGCCGCCGCGACGCAGGTCTTCATGACGCGAAGTCCCCGCTGGATGGGGGCGAGCTCGGCGGCGCGGATGGCGTCGAAGAACCCCGAGACCTCGTCGATGTTCCGCCCCACCGTCACCACATCGAGAATGCGGCCGACCCGACCCCGACGACGGCTCGGATCCTCGATCCACGTCCGCCAGGTCTCCTCGCGAAGCCCCTGGAACCGCTTCGACCGGATGACGAGGAACAGATCGGTGCCGATGCCGAAGATCGCGAACGCGACCACCGCGAGGGCGATCATGGCCCAACCGCCGTCGAGCCAGATCTGCAGCGCCCGCTCCCAGAGCGGAAGCTCCGCCTCGGCGGCCATGGCTGCGGCGACCTGATCGGGGTTCATGATCGGTGACTCCGGTGGACTCTGACGACGGACACGAGCTGCTCAGGCGCCACGCTCGGCGGGCGTGCCGCCCCGCTTGTCGTCGAGGATCGGGGCGAGAAGGTCGGCGAGCGCCTCGCGGGCCTCGCGACGCGCGTCGCCGCCCGAGGTGGACGAGGCCGAGGCGGCGGGACGCTCGTCGTCGGGCGACGGCATCGAGACCGCGACCTGATTGATGAAGGCGAGTCCCGCCTGCTCCATGCGGTCGGTGATGCCCTTGGCCTTGCGGGACAGGAACGCGTGGAGCAGCAGGGCCGGGATGGCGGCGACCAGACCGAGTTCGGTGGTGATGAGCGCCTCGGAGATGCCGCCGGAGAGCGTCTTCACATCACCGGTGCCGAAGAGGGTGATCATCTTGAAGGTGCCGATGATGCCGGTCACGGTGCCGAGCAGACCGAGCAGCGGCGCCGCCGCGGCACTGATCGCGATGAACGGAAGAAACCGCTGGACCATCAGGCGGGTCGCGAGGACCTTCTCGTACATGATCTCCTCGATGAGCTCCTTCGGCTCGCGGAGGTGCTCCGTCGCGGCCACGAGCATCCGACCGGTCGGACCGGGAATCGCGCGGGCGGCCTCGAGCGCCCCCTCGGCCCGACCGTCCTTGACGGCCGCCAGCAGGCCCTCGAGTCGCTTCGGTCCCGGGTTCGGAACCGTGGAGAGCCCGATCCACTTGAAGAGCGCGGTGAGCATCGACGCGCCGGCGAGGGCGAGGATCGGCCAGACCACCGGGCCGCCCTTGAGAAGGTGCTCGCCGATCGTCTCGGTGGTCTGCTCGATGATCCGGGCGTTGCCGAGCGTCGGATCGATCGGCATGTCGCCGCGGCCGTTGTTGATGACGACCTCGGCCGCCATGGTCTGCTCGGGCGTGGTGAAGGACACCACCGAGGGCTCGAGCGAGTTCAGCTGCTGCTCGACCGGACCGGTCGCCGAGCCGTCGGCCGCCCGGAAGAACTCCGCCGGACCGACCAGCACGAACGTGCCGTTGCGGAGCGTGCCGCTCGCATCGAGGGCCTGCCCCTCGAAGCGGGTGCCGCCGAGCGCATCCTCCAGGTGCTCGATCGAGGTGCTCACGACCTCGGCGAGCGTTCGATAGACCTGCTCGTCGGAGAGCGTCTCGTTCTCGGGCGCGACCTCGGCGGCCTCGATGACGTCGCGGTACCGCTGCAGTTCGGAGATCGGGAGTCGGGCGCCCCAGTTGCGGACGTACTGGGCGAGCTGGTTGGAGAGGTAGACCCCCTGTTCCTTGCGGCCGCTGATCTCGCGGGTCAGGTTCCCGAGGTCGAGCGCCCGACTGTCCCGGAGCCGGGCCGTCTTGCGGTACTCGTCCTGCAGACCCTCGTACTCGGTCTGCAGGTCGTTGAGCCGGCGGTTGAGCCCGATCGACTCGTCGGCGATCAGCCGACGCAGCGCCCGGAGTTCCTCCAGACTCGACTCCAGTCGGGCCTGGGCGGCGTCCGGCACCGCGTCGAACCCGGCGGGCGGGGTGTCCTCGGCGGCGGTGGCGGGGGCGGAGGCGGACTTGGTCGCCGGGGGCTCGGGCGTGTCCTGCATCGCACGCGTCGTGGACGCGGGAAGGAGCAGGGCGAGGATCAGCGTGATGTTCTTCATGACGGGGAGTTCCATCGTCGGGGCGGTCGATGGTCGGCGAGCGGTCGCTCGGTGGTCGGAGGATCGGTCAGTCGATGACGAGCGGAAGGTCCACGTACGCCGCGGGCGTCTCGTTGCGGATGATGGACACCAGTTCGGTGATGGCCGGGATGGAACCCTCGAGCTCCGTCCAGACCCATCCATCCGGCCCGGGGCGTCCCACGCCCGCAGTTCCGCCGTCGCGGCCGAGGTAGTAGGCCTGGCCGAGGCCGAAGTAGACGGTGACGACCTCCGCGGTGGTGCCGTCGGGACGCTGACGGATCTCGCTGTACTCGGAGACCTCGCGGTTGAACTTGTCGATCTCGTTGAGCACGCCGATGACGTTGAGATAGCGGCGGCCGAGGTCGAGTTCGGTCTTCGCGGGGTCCTCGGGGATCTGCACGGTGATCGGCTTCAGGCGGTCGCGGATCGGATCCGGGAGCCGACGCAGGAGCGTGCGGGTCCGGGCCTCGAAACCGGCGATGATCTCCTCGAGGACGACGGTGCCCTCCTTGAGGCGATCGTTCTCCGCCACCAGCTCCAGCCGCTTGCGATCCGAGTCGGTGATGCTCGCCTCGGCCTCCGCGATGTCGGCGCGTCGTTCCTCGATCTCCCGAGTGGTCGCGACGATCCGGGATTCGAGCAGGTCCTTCGCGAGCCGCCAGTCGCGTTCCTCGGCGGAGATCGTGCGGGAGGTCTCGACCCAGAGCCGCATGGCCTCGCGGGTCCGGGCGATCTCGTCCGCCGAGCCGCCCGAGGAGGCGGCGTCCTGCGGAAGCACGGGGAGCACCATCAGCGCCGGCAGCACCGCCGCGGGCAGGATCGAACGGCGGAGTCGAAGTCGATTGACGGGTCGTCTCATGAACGGTGTCTCGATTCGGAAGGGAGGACGGGCAGACCCGGGCGTGCCCGGGTCGGGCGGTGGTCAGAAGGTGAATCTCGCGGAGATGCCCAGCGAGTAGTCGATGCCGGATGTGTACGAGGTGTTGAGCACCTCGCCGCTGCCGTCGGGCGTACGGTAGACGGTCCGGATGTCGGGGTTGGTCAGGTTCTTCGCCTTGAAGAAGATCTGAAAGTGGTCGAAGAGCCGCTGCGTGACGGTGATGTTCAGGGTCGAGACCGGATCGGCGTAGATCGCGGGGACGAACTGCTGCGTGCCGTTGACGCTGGCCGCGGCGACGAGCGTGTCGCCCTGCGAGGTCCAGAAGATGCCGAGGTCGGTGCCGGTCTCCTGGAGTCCGACGGTCGCGTAGAGGTTGTAGAGGTAGCTGGGCGCGCCGGTCATGTCCGTGGTCTGGAGATCCAGACCGATGCTCGGATCCGCGAACTGCTCGATCGAGGCCACCGGGAACCGGGCGGTGCTGTCGATGAACGACGCGTTGCCGCCGATCGTCACCGCCCGCAGCGGCTCCCAGAGATCACCGAGGTTCTGCCGGGCCTCGACCTCGAATCCCTCGAGCCACGCGACCGGGAAGTTCTCCGGCGTGGTGTAGGTGAACGACGGGGTGCCCCGGTTCACATACTCGATCGGGTCGATGACCTTCTTGCGGAACCACGACGCGGAGAACAGTCCGCCGTCGTAGGGGGTCCAGTCGGCGCGAAGGTCGTAGTTGGTCACGTCGCTCATGGTGAGCGTGGGGTTGCCGATGAAGATCGGACCGCCGAGGTACTCCTGCTGGATGATCGGCGAGAGCTCCTTGAAGGTCTGTCTCGCCACCGTGCGGCTGAACGCCGCCCGCAGGATGACCGTGGGATCGGGCGTCGCCACCACCGACAGCGCGGGGAGGGCGTCGAACTGGTCGTAGGCGACGTCCGCGTCGCCCGGATTCAACTGCGTGTAGACATTGCCGCCGGGTGCGACCCAGAAGGCGTTGGCCCCGGGTCGGTTCACGATCGAGATCGAGGTGCTCTCGAAGCGGAAGCCGCCGATCACGTTCAGCCCGGTGAAGAGCGGGATGTCCGCCATCAGGTAGGACGCGAGGATCCGCTGGCCGCCGTCGTAGTCGACGTCGGGGTTCACCGAACCGCCCTGCGTGATCGGAATGTTCTGGTACGGCGCGACGTCGGTCCACCGCTCGTCCCATCCCGGACCGGGCTCGGGCGAGCCGAACTGGACGTCGCCGTTGTAGGGACCGCCGCCGACGCCGGGATACGAGTCGCTCGGCTCGTAGTACGGGTAGTTGGCGTTCGCCCATCCGAGCGCGGGCACGCCCTGAATGTTGTAGTTGGCGAAGGTCTCCTGGTCGTAGGTCCGGTCGAGCCGGTCGTGGAAGATCCCGAACTTCAGATAGCCGTCGTCGCCGCTCCACTGCTCGAAGTCGAAGCGGAAGTTCGCCTGGTACTGGAGATCCTTCTCCTCGATGTCCTTGTAGATCCGCGAGATGTTGCCGATCGTGAAGGACGGTCCGGGCTGCAGCGGCAGGTACTGCGACGGGAAGTAGAGGTCGAGTCCGAAGAAGTCCCGCCTCGAGACCGGCAACCACTTCGAGCCGAACTGCGACTTGTTCGGCTGATACTGCCGAGCCGAGTTGCGTGAGAGGTTCCAGTCCGCGGTGAAGCCGGTGAACGTGAGCACATCGGGGACCGCGGGGGCGTACTCCTCGAACTCGAAGGCGTGACGGCCGGACAACTGGAGGCTCTCGACGGTCCGTTCGGTGTACGAGAGCGTCTGGCTCCGCAGGTACGGGGCCGACTGTCGGTTGTCGTCGCTGTTCCCGGGGTTGTCCAGATCGTTCGGATCGTACGGACCGGACCCCGGGTAGTAGGTGTCCATGAACCACTGCTTGCCGCGGGTGTCCTCGGCGAGGACGGCGCGATCCTCCGCGGTCCGGGTGTAGAGGTAGGCGACGGTGATGTCCTGCCCGCCCCACGAGATGCCGCCGGTCGCCAGCGCCCCCCACTGCACCGACTCGACGCTCTCGGTGATGTCGTAGAAGTTGGTCTCGAACGCGTTCCCGATTCCGACCGGGTCCTGACTGGAGACCTGCGGGATCCAGCGCGACGGGTCGTTGGCGGTGCCCCCGCCGGTCGGTGCGACCCACGAGTCGTCGCGACCGTTGTCCGCGAACGCCGCGTCATGGTCGTAGAACAGGCTGCCGAAGGCACCGATCACCGGACCGTCGTCGTCGAACTCGTGGCGGATGCCGAAGTCGGCCGACCACTTGTACATCTTCGGGGCCTGGCCGGTCGTGGTGCCGAGCGCCTGCCCGCCGAAGTCGTAGACGTCCACGACGTCGTTGCCCGAACCGAGCTGACCGATGATCGCGGGAATGTCGCGACCGCCGTCGTCGTCTCCCCAGTAGGAGATTCCGGCCCCGTCGTAGGTCAGGAAGTCGCCGCGGTTGCGGACCTGCGAGTTCCACTTGTACTCGCCCTTGACCCGGAAGAAGCTCTCGTCGGGGATGCCCTTGAGCACGATGTTCACGCCACCGCCCGAGGAGTCGCCCTGCTGGTCGGGGGTGAAGCTCTTGGTGACCTGGATGCTCTCGATGATCGCGGAGGGGAAGAGGTCGAGCTGGACCGCCCGCTTGTCCTCGTCGCTGGTCGGAAGCCGGATGCCGTTGAGCAGGGTCTGCACGTAGCGGTCGGGAAGACCCCGCACCGTCGCGTACTTGCCGTCCTGCACCGAGGCGCCCGCGATGAGGTTGAGGGCCCCCGCCGCGTCGCTCGCCCCGGCCTGGCTGATGAGCTCGGCACTGATCGAGTCGAGCAGTCCCGGGCTGTCGAGTCGAAGCTGGAGCAGGGCCGACTCGGTGCCCGCGTCGAGCTGGACGTCCTGGACGACGAACTCCTCCATGTCGGTGAAGTCGCCCGACAGGAACGCGTCGATGTCGGTGAGCTGCCCGGCGGTCACGAGCACGTCGGTTCGGACCTGTCGCTGGTAGCCGTCCTTGGAGAAGACCAGGGTGTAGGTGCCGGGCGGCACGTCGCTGAACGCGTAGTCGCCCTGCTCGCTCGCAGTGACCCGCTGCCCGGTCTCGAGGATCTGGACCTCGGCGAGACCGAGCGGCTGCTCGAAGTCGCGATCGTTCACGAGACCGCGGATCGATCCGACGTCCTGCGCAGCCGCCCCCATGGAGACGGCGAGCGCCGGCAGCACCGCGATGAAACGAGTCGCCGGCAGCGTCACCACGGGGCACCGAGTCCTTCGACGATCTCGTCGATGCGGGCCTGGAGGTCGTCTCCGGGCCGATGGCCGCTCACCGCCATCGCCGCGAGCGTGCGGGCGAGGTCCTCGGCCCGGGGGCGACCGTTCGGATTCTCGGCGCCGGCCTCGACCGTCGCGGCGAACACCCGCTCGGCGAGGGCCTCATCGCCGGTCGCGACCGCCGCTCTGGCGACCGGCCGCAACGCGCGGGCCCGGAAGACATCGACGATCAGGGCGCGGTTCTCCTCGGCGACCTGCATGGCGTGCTCGATCTCCGTGACCGCCCGCTCGGTGTCGCCCGCCTCGGCCCGGCGGCGGGCGATCTCGCCGATCATGGGCACCAGATACTCCGCGGGAAACGGCGTCCGCTGCTGGATCGAGTCGAGCACGCCCCGGGCGCGGCCGACGAGAAGCCTCGCGTTGGCCACGTCATCGCGACGGATCGCCTCGTCCACCAGCGCGAGATTCGCCCGGATGCGGATGTCGTGCGGAACCTTCCCCCGGGTCGCCGCCTCGTCGACGCGACGCTCGAGATCGGTCCGCACCGCGACGTCGTCGTAGAAGCGGGTGTGCAGTGCCACGAGGATGTCGATCGCGTTCATCACCCCGTCGAGGTCCGCGATCTCGATCACCTGATCCAGACGCTCGAGCAGGACCGGCACCGCCTCCGCGGGCATGGTGCCGACGCTCTCCTCGAGGACCCGCCCCTGCGAGGCGAGTTCGAAGCCCGCCTCGAGCCGGGCGGCCGCCTCCAGATCGCCGATCTGAACGAGGGCCCGGGCGATGTTCTCATCGATGCGATCGTGCCGCCACTGCTGCAGATCCGCGGGATGGTTGCGATCGGAGGCCGCCACGAGGGCCCGGACCTCGGCGGGATCGACCCCCGCCCGGGCGGCATGCAGCGCCACCTTGGCGATCGCCTCGGCCCGCCGCCAGTTCTCGATCCGGACCGCCAGATCCCGCACCGCCACCGGCTGATCGAGTTCGAGCAGGGCGTCCAGCACATCGGCCTGGGTGGACGAGCGATCCTTGACATGCGGGTCGATCGGAATGCGGGAAGCGACATCGAAGGCCCGCGTGAGAAGGGCGAGCCGCCAGCCGTCGATCTCGGCGTCCACGAACGGCGGGAAGACGGCGACCTCCTCGTCGATCGAGGCCGGAGTCGGCGTCTGATCGGGCGCCTGAATCCCCGGATCGTCCGCCTGAGGCGGTTCCGCCTCGGCACCATGCACCGCCCCGGCGATGGGCGCGAGAAGGAGGATCAGGAAGGGGAGCCGGACGTTCCGGGCGATCGACCGGATCTTCGAAGTGGGGCGACGCATGTCGGAGAAGCCGGATGGGGAGAGGTCGGGCGAGGGCGGAAAGTAGCCCCCGAAAGAGAGGCGGCGGGACCGAAGTCCCGCCGCCTCACGAAACCTTTACACACGTTTTCTCAAGAGCGAGGCAACTGCCGCGCCGCCTGATGGACGCGATCAGGCGCAGGGGCCGAAGCCGGAGAGGAGCAGACCGAAGTCCGCACCGTTGACCTGGCCGTCGCCGTTGAGGTCGGCGGCACAGTCACCCGAGCAGGCGCCCCAGGCCGAGAGGAGCAGACCCACGTCCGCACCGGTCACGATGCCGTCGCCGTTGAGGTCGGCCGGGCAGGGCTCGGCGACCGCACAGAACTCGGAGGGGGTGGTGAGGAAGCCGAACTGATCGGTGGCCGACCAGCCGCAGAGCCAGACGCTGTCCTCGGCGAAGCCGCCACGGAAGCTCGCCGCCTCGACGAAGCCGTTCTCACCGTTGGTGCCGTCGGCGTTGATCGAGGCGTTGGTCGCCGCCCGGGGATCGAGACCGATGACCTGGGTCATCACCTTGCCGCCACGAACGACCGGCGCCGCACGCTCGATCGAGGCGATCGGCATGTTGCTCGGCTCGACACGGTTGTCGCGGTCGCCGTTGTAGAAGTTGAAGTCGGTGTAGTTGGCGTTGTTGTAGAGGACCGAGTCGTTGATGCCCGCGAGGGTGCCGTCGACCTGGGCCTGGTAGAGGTACGCCGCGCCGCCCGCACCGGCGATGCCGCCGTTGTTGACGCCCGAGACGTTCGGGAGACCCTTGATGGTCGCGGGGGTGTTGAAGACCTGCTCGAGGGTCAGGGTGCCGTTGAAGCCGTAGCCGGCGGCGCCGTCGCCGTCGTCACCGTCGGGACGGACGACCTTCTCGCCGCAGTCCATGATGATGCACTGCCGGTACTGCACGCGGGCACCGTCGCGCCACACGGTGGCACCGTCGCCGTCGGGCTGGCCGATCATGGTGAAGTTGGCGATCTGGGCGGTGGTGACGGGCTGGGCGTCCGAGTTCTCGGCGCCGTCGGTCTCGCACATGTTGTCGCCGACGCCCGAGCCCTGCGAGGCGTCGAGGCTGTAGCCCTGGACGATGAGGCCGTACTGGGCCGAGCCGCGCCATCCCTGGTCGATGTCGAACGAGTCGTCACCGATGTTCCAGATGTTGACGTAGCGGAGGTTGACGGTGCCGCCCCAGATCTCGATGCCGTCGTCGACGTTGTTCATGATCTCGATGTGGTCGATGTCGGTGCCGCGACCGATGCCGCCCAGCGAGAGACCGTTGAGCTCGTTGGCGAGGCCGACCACGCGACCGCCGTAGCGGATCGAGAGGTAGGCGAGGGCGCCGGAGTTGTCCTCGTCGTCGACGCCGCCGTAGATCACCTTGGGATCACCGGGGAATTCCTCGACGAGACCTTCCATCGGCGACTGGTTGTTGCCGAAGGTCGCGCTGTTGGTGCCCACGAAGCTGTTCGAGACGTAGGCGTTGCCCATGACGGTGAGGTTGCCCCACTCGTTGGCCGCCTCGCGCCAGGTGCCGTTGTCGGCGGTCGAGGTCATGGTGATCGGCTCGTCGGCGGTGCCGAGGGCGAAGATCTTCGCACCGCGGCAGACCGCGATCGAACCCGCGCCGTTGGCCGACGGGGTGCTCGCGATCGTGGTGCCCTTCTCGATGGTCAGCGACGCACCGGGGAGGACGAAGATCTGGTTCTGCAGGTTGTAGGTGTTGTCCGCGGTCCAGGTGACCGAGGTCGAGATGTCGTCGGTGACGAAGATCTCGTCGGCCGAGGCGAGTCCGGCGAGGCCGAGGGCTCCGGCGAGGCTGGCGATGAACAGGCGATTCATTCGGGGTTCCTTTCGAGGACGACTGTGGTCCACAGGAGGACCGGGGGGTGGAGAGGCGGAACTGGGTCGGCCGGCCGGGGGAAGGTCATCTCTTGTCTCCTCCCGGGCACGGACTTGACGGACGGCCGCGAACGACGCGGCGGAGGATTGAGATCAGGGTCGCGATCGAGCGTGAACGTTCGGTTCGCTCCCGGTGTGATTCATGCAACGAACGCAAGGACTGCGCGGACGTCGGCCGCTGAGTGGTGCGAACCGTAAGGGCCGAATGTCAAGAAACCGTCAAGAACGCGTTGGAATCGTGGGAGGCCGTGCAGACCGACGCGTCGGACCCGGCAAACCCGGCCCGCCGGCTCGATGCGCAGAAGTTGCAGCCCCGATCAGCCGATCCTCCGGCGAGAGGACACGCGCCCCCCGGAGAGCCCCCATGCCCGATCGACTCATCCGTTCGCTCACGCTCGCCGCTTGTCTGGCGACTCCGATCGCCACGGTCGCCGACGACGCCACGCCGCCGATGCCGCGGCCCGACGCCCCGACCAATCGAACCTCCGACCCTCTCGCGGCGGCGGCGATGCTGATGCAGGACCTCGAGGGCTTCGATGTGCTCGTGTCCACCGTCGTCAGAGACGCCGACGGCCGACGGCTCGCACCCCCCAGCCGCGGCCGCATCGCCTTCGACCGCGGGGCGGATCGACTCCGATTCGTCGCGGAGACCTGGGGCGGGTCGGGTTCCTGCCGAATGACCTGCGACGGCACGACGATCACCGTGGCCGACCCGGTGTCCCGCACCTTCGAATCGCGACCGATCTCCGATCATCCTGCGGCCTGGCTGGACGACCGGGAGCTGACCGCCCGACTCGGCCCCGCCGCGATCCATCTCCTCGGCCTCGTCCTCGACGACGGACTGTCGGCCTTCCGGGCGACCGGCCCCGCCCGGGTCGTCGATCTGGGACCGACGCGGGCGTCGCTGGTCCCCTGCCGCCCGGCCCGGAACGACGACTCGTCGGGTGAGATTCGACTCGCCTTCGCCGCGGACGGCCCCGCGCTGCCGCTGGCGGTCGCGATCCTGCTCCCGAGCGGCGGTGCCGTGGAGCTCGAGTTCCACGACTGGACGCTGGGCCGTCCCGCCGAGGACGCGATGTTCATGACGCCCCCCGCCGACTGGCGACGGGTCGCATCCCTTCCGACGCCGGCCCATCTCGACCCGACGACCGCGACCGCCGTGGCGGGCGCCGAGTCGGTCACCGAGGACTGATTCCCCACGGATCCCGCAGGTCCGCCGACGCTCAGAACATCAGTCGAACCGCGACCTGCAGCACCGCCGCGGCCATCGCGCCCGCGATGAGGTCGTCTATGAGGATGCCCCATCCGCCGCCGATCCGCTGCAGCCCGTTGGCGGGCGGCGGCTTGACGATGTCGAAGGCACGGAAGAGCAGGAATCCCGCGGCGGCGAGCCCGAGGTCGAATGTGGTGGCGGAGACGCCTGCGGGCGGCACCGACCCGCCCGCCCAGTTCGCGACGCCCGCCCAGGGGAGGGCGAGCAGCGTGATCGCCTGACCGGCGACCTCATCGGCGACCACCTGACCCGGATCCTTCTTCCCGAAGGTCCGCTCCGCCGCGATCCCGAATCGCACGCAGGCGACCGATCCGATCAGCAGCAGGAGCACGAGACAGAGATCGACGATCCACCCGGGCTGCCCGGAGGCGACGAGCACCGCGGCGACGACCGCCGGCGGCAGCGAGCCCCAGGTTCCGCTGGCGGGCCGCAGGAACCCCAGCCCCACCGCCGTCACGCCGAGCGTCGGCACGAGCCCCATGGAGGCGATCGCCTCGGCGGGCGAGGGCCGATGCGGACGGCCGCTCGTCATCGCGACTCCTCCGCCCGCCGACCTTCGATGACCGGCCTCGCCCGCACCAGATACGGCCACGCGCTCCACGCGGTCACCAGCACCGTCGCCCACACGAGGATGTCGCGGATCCACAACCAGACCGACGACTCGAGCGCCCAGGGATTGACCGCCACGAACAGGGCCGTCGGGGCCGCCACCGACTGCAGCACCATCTTCCACTTGCCGCTCCAGCCGGCCGAGAAGTCGATGCCCATCCCCTCGAGCACCCCGCGGATGCTCGTCACCAGCAGTTCCCGCCCCAGGATGACCAACGCCATCCACGGACGGACCCCGGTGGTGGTCGCGACCCGATCGGCGGCGTCGGCGGCGATCGCCAGCCCCCCCGCCCCGGTCGGGGTGACGGCGAGGAAGGCGGGCGAGGCGAGCAGCACGAACGCTCCGATCACCAGCAGCTTGTCGCCGAAGGGATCCATGACCCGGCCGAAGACGCTGACCACCTGCCATCGCCGGGCGAAGTAGCCGTCGGCGAAGTCGGTCATCGCGGCGATCGCGAACACCACGACCGCGGTGTTCCCCCAGAACTGCCGGACTGCGGTGCCCATCCCCGGCGTCGGCCAGAGCACGACCGAGACGATCGCGAAGAATCCGATCGCCAGCACCACCCGGGCGATGGTGAGCAGGTTGGGAACCGCGCGTCGCATCCCTTGATCCATGCGGAGCACGGT
>JAUIHC010000443.1 GCA_030432455.1 Phycisphaerae bacterium
TCGGCGATCGGTCATCCGATCAGGTGCAGGAGGCCCTCGACGACCTGCTCGCCATCGGCGTCGTCACCCGGGTTCCCGCCGGTCGCGGACGCCGCACGCGATGGCGGACGACCGGAGACTCGATCGTCGTTCACTACCGGGTGAACGATCCCGACGACGAGCATCGACTCTCGCGGATGGGTCGCCTCTTCGACGAGCGTCGTCGTCAGGAGATCCGGGCGGCCACCAAGTCGGATCGCGAACGCGGCCCCACCGAGTTCATGTATCAGAGTCTGCATGCCGGACGATTCACGGCCGAGGAGATCCGCGAGCTCTGGGACCTGCTTCAGAAGATCGAAGCGTTCTTCCACCGGTCGAATCTGAAGTATCAGGGCATCGACGGTACGGAGGAGACCGACTGCAACTACCACGTGTCGATCGACATCTCGCCGCTCCGACCCGGCGTGCAGGCCCTCCCGACGCTGCAGATCGTCGGTGACCATGTGGCGGACGATGTGGCCGGGCGTCAACTCGTCGATCCGCTGGCCTCACTCACCGCTCGCGAAGCGGAGGTCGCCCGACTGCTCGCCGCCGGTCGATCCCGACCGGCAGTGGCCGAGCAACTCGGGGTGGCGGAGAGCACGATCCGCGAGCACACCCAGCGGATCTACCGGAAGCTCGGCGTGCGAAGCCGGGTCGAGCTCGCTCGCCGGATGGGTGACGGGAAGTGACCGAGCCGACGGCCTGCGAGCGGTCGAGACCGATGCTCACCCGGCGCCGCGCTCGCGGGCCTGCGCGATGAGCTTCTTCATCCGCTCGTGCACGTCGGCTCGTTCAGGACTCAGGCGCTCGGCCTGTTCCTCGGCGTGGTAACTCGATCGCACGAGGGGGCCGCTCTCGCAGACCTCGAAGCCACGGGCGAGCGCCGCGTCGCGAAGCCGGGCGAACTCGTCGGGGTGCACCCAGCGGTCGATCGGCAGGTGATTGCGGGTCGGCTGCAGATACTGACCGATCGTGAGGATGTCGCAGTCGCTCCACGCGCGGACGTCGTCCATGAGCTCGAGCACCTCGTGCTCGTGCTCGCCGATGCCGACCATGATGCCGGTCTTGGTGACGAGGCCGTTCGCCTTGAACATCTGGAGCACCTTGAGGCTCCGCTCGTAGCGGGCCTGCGGACGCACCGCGGGGTGCATCCGGTTCACGGTCTCCATGTTGTGGCTGATGATCTCGGGCCGCGCGTCGCAGACGAGCTGCACATCGCGCTCGACGCCCTTGAAGTCGCCGACCAGCACCTCGACGCTCGTCTCCGGGCACGCCTCGTGCACGGCCTGGATCGTCTCGGCCCAGATGCGGGCGCCGCCGTCGGGGAGGTCGTCGCGATCGACGCTCGTGATGACGACGTGCTTGAGGTTGATCTGCGCGAGCACCTCGGCGACGCGGCGCGGCTCGTCGTCATCCACCGGCATCGGCTTGCCGGTCTTCACATTGCAGAAGCCGCAGCTTCGGGTGCAGGTGTCGCCGAGGATCATGATGGTGGCGGTGCCACGCGACCAGCACTCGCCCATGTTCGGGCAGCTCGCCTCCTGGCAGACGGTGTGCAGACGGTGCTCGTCGATCAGCGACTTGAGTTTGAGATACCCCTCGCCACCCGGAACCTTCGCCCGCAGCCAGTCGGGCTTGCGACCGACCCGCATCTGATGCGCCGACGGCTGGTTGTCGAGCACCATGCCGGTCAGCGACAGGCTGGCGGTGCCGAGCGTCGCCCGCGCCGTGTCGCCCCCGAGCGCCCGGGGATGCCGGGCCACGGTGCGACCGATCGCCGACGGACTCGCAGGAGTCGCGTCGCCGGTCGAACTGGCGGTGGAGGCGTCGGTGGTCGTTGGTTCGATGTCCATGGCGAACCGCCCAGTCTAGCGATCCCGCCCCCCCGATTCGACCACCCGCGTACCCTCCGGATTCCTCCATCCCAACTTTCCACTCTCCACTCTCCACTCTCCCACCACCCCCATGCCCACCTCCACCGCCGTCGAGTTTCGTCAGGAAGTCCTCCCCAACGGACTCACCATCCAGGCCGAGATCGTTCCCGGGGCCCTGACCGCCGCCGCGGGGTTCTTCTTCCGCACCGGGGCCCGCGACGAGGACCCGGCGGTCATGGGCGTGAGCCACTTCCTCGAACACATGATGTTCAAGGGGACCGAGACCCGGACCGCCGAGGATGTGAATCGGGAGTTCGACGACCTCGGCGCGAACCACAACGCGTTCACCAGCGCCGAGCAGACCGCCTACTACGCCCACGTCCCCTTCGACGCCCTCGACCCCGCCCTCGACGTCCTCGCCGACATCCTCCGACCGTCGCTCCGCCCCGCGGACTTCGACGAGGAGAAGCAGGTGATCCTCGAGGAGATCGCGATGTACGACGATCAGCCGTTCTGGGTCCTCTACGAGCAGGGACTCGAGCGGTACTACGGATCGCATCCGCTGGCGCACCGCGTGCTCGGCACCCGCGACACCGTCTCCGCCCTCACGCCCGAGCAGATGCGGACATACTTCGATCGCCGCTACGCCGCCGACAACGCGGTGCTCGTGGCGAGCGGACGGCTCGACTTCGACGCGCTGGTCGAGCGGGCGGCGGCGCTCTGCGGGCACTGGCCGACCGGCGAGCCGGGTCGCGTGCACGGTTCGACGTCGTTCACCGCCGGCGAGCTCGAGGTCGAGCTCCCGGAGACGCATCAGCGCTACATCATGCTCATGACGCCCGGCGTCGGCATCGCCGACCCGGCGAAGTACGCGGGCGCCCAGGCGATGCGGGCGCTTGG
>JAUIHC010000025.1 GCA_030432455.1 Phycisphaerae bacterium
GAGATCTGGATCTTCCATTCGCCCGCGTGAGAGTCGGGCGATCTGGGAACCGGGATCGGGCGAGGTTCAAGCGCCGAGCGCGGCTGATCCCTGTCTTCACAAGGACGCCACCGTCCCGCTCGACGCCCCCACCACTATCCCGGCTGACCCGTGCGGACGGTGTGGATCATCTGCCAGAGCCGGTCGATCTCGCCACGCTCGACGAGTTGGAGCGGGGTCGAACCTTCGAACGCGTCGTTCGGCGTGTCGAGCCAGGGCCCGAGGTCGGCGGCGTCCATGATTTCACCCAGGGCCTGGCTCAGCCGATCGATCTCGGTGAGTCGCCGCCGCGTCTCCGGTCGAGGCGGCGAGCCGGGTGACTCGAGCTCGCTCATCTTTCGCGTGGACACGCCGAGCAGACGCGCCATCCGGGTCTGCGTCAGACCGAGGTGCGTGCGGATGTCTCGGGCGCTTGATGCAGAGCCGGGGGCGACGGGTTTGCTGGAACGAGTCGAAGGCATGGGAGTGATGTCCACGGACATCGTGGCTTGGGAGGCGCGAGAAGTCAAGTCCGAACGCGTGCATTTTTGCGTGCTATTGAGCATCACAGACCTCCGCTCGGTCCCGGGCTCGAAGGCGCTCGGGGAACACCACGAGATTGGCAGCGCCGGCGACTGCCGCCGAGGGGACGACCATCGCCGTGAACCCCGCCGCCGCCACCGCCCGACCAACGGCCTGCGAGATCGACTCGTGTCCAGCGGCGTTCTCCTGCTCCCATCTCGCCTCAAGCATCCGCTGCCGTGACACACCCAACGCCTGACGGACGCCGCCGTCCCTCAAGTCGAGCACACACGCGATCTCGATCTGGACCGCCCGAATCACGAGATGAAGGTCGGCCGGAATCGGAATGCCATGACGCCGGTGATTGGCGAGGTACTCGGCGACCGAGTTCTCCGGCGTGTCCGCGAGGTGCAGCGTCAGCGTGAATCCCGGCGGACACCACCGTCCACCTCGGATGAGCGTTCCCCAGCCGCTGAGAAGTTGACTCGACGTCGAGTACCGCGGCAGGGCCGCGCGGTACCACGCCGACGCGAGGAACGCCCCTCGCCCCATCGCGAACAGGCGATGCGCCGCCGCCGCAATCCGCGCCGACGCGGGATCCGGAATGAGCGTTGCGCTTCCCGCCATCGGCTGTGGATCCGTGCGTTCCGAAGAGTCACGTCGCCAACCTACCGACGGCCTCCGCCCGCACGAGAAGTCCGGCGGAAAGTCGTGACCGTGGGCGGACGTCGTGGGCGCAGGCGGCGACGTCCGTGGTTGTCCACGATTAAGACGCCCATCTCCCAATCTCCCAGACCATCCGTAGATGTTCGCTTGACCGATGCTTCAAGAGGTCCTATCTTCCGGGTGGAACAACTCATCAACCCCGCCGGTCCGAGAGGGTCGGCCCGACGCCCGCGAAAGCGGGCGTCTATCTTTTTGCCGCCCCGAAGCTGGTGGCGGCGGCCACCGAGTCCCTGATTCAGGCCCAGGCCGATGGCCGCCTCGCGGTCCCATCCCCGCCGATCCGGACCTCCCGAGGCAGCTGAGACGATCGGAGTTTCTGCTCCCCGATGACCGTGTGCCCATGGCATGCCGCCTTGAGGGCGCTGCTGTGACGTTTCGGGGGGAAGACGGCGATGATGCGCTTCCGTGGCTCGCGACTTCGAACCATCCGAACCGGCGGCACGAGATCGCCGTCACCCGACATCACCAGGGCCACCTCGAACCGGTCATCCATCGCATCTGCCAAGAGATGGCAAGCAAGGTTGACGTCGGTCATCTTCTCCTCCGAACGCTGCAGTACCGCCCCACACTTGCTGCAACGACTCGTCTTGGTCAGGAAATGGCCATAGACGATCTCGACGCCGGGCTGATGCGATTGAAGCGCATCGAGATAGGTGAGCTGGCGAACAAGTCCGCCCGGATCATCCTTGATCCTCGCGGTGCCGTACACGAGCTTCTTCAGGATCTGACCCGGCTTCAGGAATCGTTCCGCGAGCGCCCAGACATCAAGCCAGTAGTACTTCCGCCATCCTCGGGCTCGAAGGCCGTGGTAGAGGTTGAAGCCATCGACGTAGCAGACCACGCGCGACTGGTCGCGTTGCGATCCCTTCGTGTCCGTCGATGTCATTCGTGGCTTCCTCCGGCCGCCCTCGCCGAAGCCCCGAGGGTCGACTGCATCCCGGCCGAGCGTATCCCACCCAGATCAGCCTTCTCGACTCCATGAGAAAATCCGGGTCGATTCGTCCACGGGTCCGCGATCACGTCGAAGGAGTCGTGACAGGCGGCGACGCGGCCTCGCCGCTTGGCGTTGATCTCGCGGAGAATGCCGATGCGAGCGAGCAAGTCGATCGCCTTGCCAGGCGCGACGTGGTGACGCCGAGGACTTCCCCTGCTCGCGACACCTCCCAAAGCGGCGCCGAGCGGGAGGTGACCGAAGCGGCGGGGGGAGTCGTCGGTGGGTGTCCACAATCAGCGGACCGCGACGAGAATGAGCGGTCGGTGGGTGTCCTCCACTTCAACCCTCAACTTCAACCAACCACACGGCGTGCATCGACGCCCGTGGACCGCCGCATCCCCCCTGAGCAGCCAAGAGCGGGGGTAAGTCTTGCAAATCTGGAGTTGAACTCCGGATTTTCCGAGTCTTCCTCCGTGCCCTTCGATAGAGTGAGACCCATGATTCCGCGGCTCCTTCAGACCGAACTTCAGACGCAGCTGACCGAGTTCCCCGTCGTCACGGTGCTGGGCCCGCGGCAGGCGGGCAAGACCACGCTCGCGCGAATGACCCTGCCCGACTTCGACTACGTCTCGCTCGAGGACCCAGAAACCCGCGCCATCGCGACCGAAGATCCGCGAGGGTTCCTCCGACGCCATGGCGACCATGTCATCTTCGACGAGATCCAACGAACCCCCCACCTCCTCAGTTACCTGCAAGGCATCATCGATGAGACCCCCGAGGTCGGGCGGTTCGTGCTCACCGGTTCGCACCAGCTCCAGCTCCGTGAGTCGATCACGCAATCGCTGGCGGGTCGCACCGGCATGCTGCATCTGCTTCCGCTGTCGATCCCGGAACTCCGGGCCGCGGGCATCACGCGTGATTCGTTCGAAGAGACCGCGATCACGGGCTTCCTCCCCCGCGTGCATGACACGCAGCAACGGCCGCGGGTGGCCTACGCCGCGTACTACCAGACCTACGTGGAGCGTGATGTCCGCCAGATGATCCAAGTCAAGGATGCCGCCCTCTTTCAGAAGTTCGTCCGCCTCCTGGCCGGACGGGTCGGACAGACGATCAACTTCGCGTCGCTCGGCAACGCCGTCGGCATCGACGGCAAGACCGCGCAGCATTGGCTTTCGATCCTCGAAGCGTCCTTCCTGATCTTCCGGCTCCCGCCGTTCCATCGAAACACCGGCAAACGACTGGTGAAGTCACCGAAGATCTACTTCACCGAGACCGGGCTCCTCTGCCATCTCCTCGGACTCGAAGAGCCAACTCAGATCGCCCGCGATCCGCTGGTCGGGCAGATCTTCGAGAATCTCGTCGTGATGGAGGCGCTGAAGGCCAGGTTCAACGCCGCCCGCACGCCGAACCTGCACTTCTTCCGCGATGCGCAAGGGCACGAGATCGATCTGCTTGTGGAGGATGGTCGACGACTGACCGGCTTGGAGATCAGGTCGAGCGAGACGTACCACCACTCGTTCCGAAAGACGCTTGACTGGTTCGCCGAGCGGATCGCCCCGCTCGACCGCTCGTTCCTCGTCTACAACGGACGCGGCCAGCGTTTCAGCGATGGGCTGCAGGTGATCGGGCTCGATGACGTCGCGGATGTGCTGACCCCTGCGACGATCTGATCACCGACTGCACGACGAACGGGGTGGCGGTGGCGGTGACAGCCGAGCACCTCCGGCAACCGACGTGGCCGATCGCTGTCCGGCCGCGTTCCCCTTTGCGGAGTCAGACCTCTGATCAGTGCGCCTGCTTCGGATTTCAGCCCCCGCTCGGCCGGCTAACCGGGTTCGCCGGTCCGGACGACGTGGATCATCTGCCAGAGACGATCGATCTCCCCTCGCTCGACGAGTTGGAGCGGGGTCGAGCCGTCGAACCCCGGGTTGGGTGCGTCGAACCACGCCGCGAGGTCGGCCGGGGCCATCAACTCGCAGAGTGCCTGGCGAAGGCGGTCGACCTCGGTCAGCCGCCGCCGGGTGTCCGACTTCGGACTGGCGTCGGACGACTCCAGGCTGCTCATCTTCCGCGCGGAGATGCCGAGCAGCCGCGACATCTGGGCCTGCGTCAGGCCGAGCGCGGCGCGAATCTCCCGCGGGCTCGATCCAGCGGAGATCGTGGATGTTCGCGGAGAAGACGACGAGCGTGCGGTTCGGGCGGTCGGCATGGCGGTGCTCCTGGCCGAATGATCGGCTGATTGTCGCACGAAGTCAAGTTTTCTTGCTTGAATTTTTGCATGTCTATTCCGCGACACACACGTCCACGCGGTCCGAGACCCCGAGCCGATCCATGAAGACCACGAGATTGGTCGCCGCGGGCACGGCAGCCGAATCGACCAGCAGCCCGACGAATCCGGACTCGCCGGCGACCCGACCGAGCGCTTGTGAGATCGTCTCACGCCCCGCAGCGTTCTCGCTTGCCCAACGCACATCCAGCAGGCGTCGCCTCGAGACGCCGAACGCTCGGCGGACATCCGGATTCGCGAGGTCGAGGACCGGATCCAGTCGGACTCGAACGGCTCGAAGGACGAGATGGAGATCGGTGGGAACGGGAATGCCGAACCGACGATGGTTGGCGAGGAACTCCCCGATGGCATGCTCGGGCTCGTCGGCAAGATGAAGGACACGGCCGAAGGCCGGCGGACACCAGCGACCGCCATGCCTCGCTGCACCCACGCCACTGATCAGATCCCGCGGACCCGCGTGACGGGGAATCGCGGCGCGGAACCAGGTTGAAACGCAGCGTTCACCGCAGTTTCGCCGGAAGAGCTCGCGGGACGCCCTGCTCATCCGCGCGGATGCCGGATTCGGTTGGAGACCGTTCCTTCCCATCGCGCTCACCCCGTCCCAGCGATCTCGGCGAGCAAGCCCGATCTTCCACCGAATGAATCGCTGGTCCAGAGGCTACCGCCGCAGAAGGCCATCGCCGGAATCAGGGCCAAAAGTCATGGCGATGCAGAAGGGCCCGACAAATCGCGTAGGAACACCCGGTTTTGGGGCACTCGCCAGCCTGACGGTCGGTGTGACGGTCGGTGGGTGTCCACGACTTCCGGCTCGCTGACGGTCGGTGGGTGTCCTGAACTTGGACCCGGCAATCTCGGTTCGCCAGGCAGCGGGCCTCCCGAGGCCCGGGCGGTCGGTGGGTGTCCTCAACTTCGACCCGGCAATCTCGGTTCGCCAGGCAGCGGGCCTCCCGAGGCCCGGGCGGGCGGTGGGTGTCCCCAACTGCCGGCACGCGGCCGCTATCGACGATCGGTGGGTGTCCTCAACTTCAACCGGCCCGCCCCGCCGAGCCGGTCCGCTCTCACGATTCCGGGACGGCCAGACGCCAGTGGATCCTCAGGCCCGACTCGATCGGCGGGTGCGGCTCGGTCAGGCGATGCACCTCGAACTCATCGAGACGGCATCCCAGTCGGGCCGCGCCCCGGCTCAGCAGATCGCGCCGGAGCTCGGCGAACACCGTCGGACTCTCCAGTTCCACGGCGGGCGACGTCACTTCGGCGAACGTCCCCGCCCGTTCCAGATCGATCGCCGCCATGTCCGAGCCGAGCACGGTTGTCCGGCTGTAGTGGTCCATCAGATCAGGCCACGGCGGCGACGCGTCGCGTCGAAGGTCGCGATGGAGCCACAACTCCATGACCGCATGCCGCACCGGGAAGAAGATCGGCAGGGAGAAATTCGCGGCGTCGCCCGCCTTGCCGCCCTCCATCGGCCCCATCGACGGATGGATCTCCCCGAAGCCCAGATCGAAGGGACGGTGCAGCGGCACGTCGTCCCGCAGCACGTAGCGGATGAACTCGTACGCGGTGTGGACCTCCCGCCGCAGGATCGACGGACGTTCGGGGTGCTCGAGCACCGGCTCGTCCGAGTCGGGATCGAGGTTGACGGGGAATCCGTCGTGGCGCAGGTCGGCGTACCCGTTCATGGCCATGTAGATGGGTGCCCGCGGCGCCGGGCGATGGGCCTGCAGGCCGGAAATGAGTTGCAGGGCCGCCACATCGCAGGTCCGGCCATCCGACGCGGGGGCCACGAGCACCGACCCGATCACCGACTCGGCGCTCAGGCCGCGATGCCGGGCCTCCGCATCGAAGATGATCCGCCGTTCCTCGCGAAGCATCCGTCGACGGCTCGCCGCATCGATCGACGCCAGCAGATCCATCGCCTGCTGACGGTTCTCGGCGTGACGGTGAAAGGCCGCGTCGAGCCGATGGGTCGCGGCCATGAGCGCCGCACAGACCGCATCCGCCTCCAGTCGACTCGGAAGCAGGGTCTCCGAGATCTCCCCCCGGGCCCGGCTGCCGGGCAGGTGGTCGAGCATCGAGACGAGATCGCCGGCCTCGGTGAACCGTCGCAGCCGTGCGAGGATCATGCGTCCGATCGCCAGGCGATCGGCGATCTGTCGCTCCGAGGTTCCAAGGTCGGCCACCACCGCGAGCCACGCCCGGGCGGCGTCTCGATAGACGAGCAGGGCCTCCCGAAGGGCCTCGGCGGCGAGTCGTGATGTGCGATCGGAAGAGGTCATTCGACGTCGTGTGCTGGAAGGGAACCGGGCTGTCCGTCGGCGCGATCAGCGTAGGCCCGGAAGATCGAAGGCGTGCGCTCTATGCGGGGTCTCACACCGGCCTCCACCGGGTCTCCCCCTCGGGACGGTCGTCGATGCGACCGGGTCCCGAGGCGGCGCAGCGTGGTGGCGCTGATCGAGCCGATTCGGCTTCGATGTCGGCGAAGGTTCAGCGACGGCGCCGCCGCGAGATGCCCGCGAGGCCGATCGCCGCCACGCCCCCGACACCCGGGACCGGAGCGCCGCCGTTCGTGGCGGCGGCGGCGATCAGGGCGAGGGGTCTGTGGGTCATCTCTCTGGTTCTCCATCAACGCCCGGCTGGGGAATGTCCCCCCAGGGCTCGGTGAGTTCGAAACGCCCCGGCAACGCCAGGCCGGCGACGTGCCGCGGGTCGGCGGGCCGAGTATGGACCCCGAACCCGGAATCCCCTTGGCACGGAAGCCATCGTCTTCAAGAATCGCCGACACCGGCCGGTGACGGGTGACAGGACGGCCAACCGGCCCTGACGGTCGCTGCGTGTCCTCGCCGCACCCCACACTCCGCCATCTTCACAAGTCGTGGCTTCGGTGCCATGGGGTCCCGCCGGCCGGGTCCATAGTGGGGATCCTCACGCGGCGCATGTGTCGCCGTCTTCACCCTGCTCCGGACGCCGTCGGTCCCGAGCGGATCCGATTCGCACTCGACGGTTCCCATCTGGAGAAGAGACGCCCATGTCCTCCCGAACATTCCGACATCACTGCCCGGCCCTGCTGGCCGTCGCCATCCTGTCCATCGCCGCGGTGGATCGCGCCGACGCCGACGCGTCGTTCGCGTGGTTCAGCCCGACACTCGGGCAGGGGCAGATCGACGGCGTCGACTTCACGGTGACCGTCGACGCCAACGGCGGTTTCAACAACATCTCCACCGGCAACTTCAACACCGCGGCCTATGACAACGCGGGCAGCCGGTCGTACCTCGACTACTACGGTACGACGGTCACCATCAACTTCGATCAAGCCATCAGCGATCTGAACCTCTACCTCTATTACTTCCGAGGGGACACCAATCCCGCCAGTCCCAACGGCGGTGCGGATCAGTACACCTTCGACCAGACCTTCTCCATCAACGCCAACTTCGATGGTGGCACCCAGAACGGCAACACGATCGACACACCAGGAGTGTGGGCGTCGGGAATTCTGTCCTTCAGTGGCGGGATCACGTCGTTGAGTTGGACTTCGTCGAGCGCCGTCGATGCCCAAGGCTTCACGTTCACCGGAACCGCGGCGGGATCATCGTCGCCCGTGCCCGGCCCCGGGGGGCTGCTCGCGGCGATCGGTCTCGCCGGCGCCGCCCGCCGTCGGCGCCGCTGATCCGGGATCTCCGTCTCCTGGCCACCGGGATCGTGTCTTCGACG
This sequence comes from Phycisphaerae bacterium, assembly GCA_030432455.1. Lineage (GTDB taxonomy): Bacteria > Planctomycetota > Phycisphaerae > Phycisphaerales > SM1A02. The sequence continues at coordinate 8,196 of JAUIHC010000025.1, forward strand.
CGATCCCGGTGGCCTTTTCTCGATCTCGACGGGCGTGGTGTCGTGCGTTGAGTACCATCCGCGGCATGCGAACCCACGCCGGCCTGCGTGCATGACCGAATCGACCGACACCCATCTCGCCGAGCCGCTGCGGAAGGCGCTGATCGTCTATCAGGATGCGGCCCGGATCTGGCTCGACTCGGTCGGGCGACTGGGGGTCTCCGAGCGTCAGATCGCGGACCGTCTGGCGATCGGTCGCATGATCCTTCTTCGCCTCCGACGATTCGTGCAGGCCGAGGATGCGATCTCCCTGCTCGAACACCTCCCCGGCGGCCGGGCCCGCGCGGAAATCGCCGAGACGCGGCTGCCGGATCGTCTCAACGCCGTCGACGTGGCCGACCGACTGATCACCGCCACCCGGGATCTGGACGCGATCCTGCAGCGGGTCGGCCCCGATCGGGATCGGGCCCGTCGGCTGCTTGCGTCGATCGACGACGAAGGACACCGCCGGGTCCTCGAAGACGATCGGCGGACGCTCTTCGAGGCCGAATCACGTCTTCAAGGCGTCGAGGCCGATGCGGTCGTGGGATCGGTGCTGGTGGTCCCGGCATCGGACGATCGAACCTGCAACTTCGCCGCGCTGCAACTGATCAACGGGCTGCAGGTCCATCGATCCGGCACCGGTGCCACCATCTACATGGCCTTGAACGGGTATGCCGATCTGCGCCATGACGGCTTCCCGGTGAATCTCGACCCCGACGCCGACGAGCCGCTGCTTCGAGATGCCGAGGCGAGTTCGTTCGTGGATCGGGAGCTGATCTCCAGTTACGAGTTCCTGCGGTATCGCCTTCGCGACGACGCCCCGCTGGAACGCCGGGTCGACCTCGGGTTCGGCGAGGTCCATCCCAACGCGGGCCCGATGGAGGGAAGCGACGAGGGCGACTCCGCGGACTTCGTCCTTCCGAGGTTCTTTCCCGCGCGGCGGGCGGTGATGGAGCTCTGGCTGCACCGCACGCTCCGACGGGCGCTGGAATCCCCCTGGACGACGTTCCTGCAGAACTATCGATTCACGCCACACCTCGGATCCGACGTGGTGTCGCCGACCCTCGACCGGCTTGGCGATTTCTCACAGGTCGAGGATCCGCTCGAACCGTCGGACGGCCTGCTCGGGTTCCGTGGCCTCCGCCGCGAACTTCTGGAACGCGCAGCCACCCGGCTCGACGCGTCACTCGGAGACTTCGAGGTCTTCCGCGCGTCGGAACCGCATCCGCCCGCGGGATCGGGCATCCAACTGTGCTGGCGACTGGCGAGCCCACCGGATGCGTGCCCGCGGACGTGAGGGACCGCGTCGGTGATCGCGCTCGCGGCGGACCGTTTCACTCCCCTGAACGCGACACCGCCCCGGCCGAGTCCAGCGACTCGACCGGGGCGGATGAGAAGGAGATCGATCCGGAGGTGAAGCGGGTGGCGGTCAGGCGACCCGCTGACGGTTCCGACGCATGCCGGCGGCACCACAGGCAAGCGCCGCGAGTCCGCCGAGACCGGGGACCGCACCACCCCCACCACCGCCGCCGCCGCCGCCATTGGCGGGCATGGTGATCGCGCTGTTCACGTTGTATGCCCACTGGTTGACCGTGAGAATGGCCGCGGACTCCGTGAGCGTGAAGGTGTACTCGAGGAAACCGTTGAAGACGTTCCCAGTCGGATTCCGGGACGAGTCCATCTCCGCGATGCTGAAGCCGAGATAGCCCGTCGAGGGTGCGCCAGCCAGGAAGCTCGAACCGGAGATGGCCCAAGTATTCGAACCGCCGGTCATGCCCTGGCTGATGATGATTGATTGCGAGCCGCCGAGACGGAAGATCGGTTCGCCGGCCGGGCCATTGATGAAGTTGCTGCGATCGCTGTTGGGAATCTTGAATCCCCAGGAGTAGAACGACGTGGACGAGGCAGCCGCGGCGAAGAAGTTGAGTGCGATCCCCCCCTGCGCAGATCCCATGGTGAAGGCCGCGACGGAAGACGAGTTCCAGGAGGTACTGGTGTACCCCGACACCGTCTGAGGCGTCGAACTCGAAAAGTCGTAGGTGTCGGCCACGGCCGCCGAGCCGAGGCCTGCGGTCGAGCCGATGCCGGCAACGGAGGCGATGCGTGCGTAACCGGACAGACGATCACGAGAGGTCACGGACATGGTCTTTCTTTCCTTTCCTGCCGGGGAGCCCGGCGGTCACGAATCTTGCTCGTGGGAACCGAGCGGGAAGCGGTTCTCGATGCTTGAGAACGACGAGAGATCGAACATAGATCGTGCCCACGGCGATCACAAGAAACCCGTGGCACCGGTGACACGATCTGTCGCAGATGTTTCGGGGACGGGTGTTTCGACGGCTTACCGCGTTCGTGAAGATCACATTCCCGAGACCGGATCCGAGGACTTGCCCCGGGGATTCGGCAGGTAATCTCTCCCGTGTTCGCCCCTGAACCACGCCGCACGGATCGGCGCCGCGGAGGGCGCCGTTCCTCGAGAGATCACCCCATGCCCCGAACATCCCACCGTGAAGATGCCGTCGCCGCTTCGACCACCCGCCGCGGGTTCCTGCGGGCCGCGTCCGCCGCGGCGTTCGCGACGGTCACGCTTCCGCTTCCGCGCTGGACCGCGGCGGCGGTCGATCGGCTGCCCAAGGCCGTGCGGATCGGGGTGCTGACGGATCTTCATCACGACGTGATGCACGACGGGCTCGCCCGCATGGAGGGCTTCGCGGCGAGCATGTCCGAGCAGGACCCCGACGCGGTGATCCAGCTCGGAGACTTCGCCTACCCCAAGGCCGACAACCGCCCCGTCATCGATCTCTTCAACCGCATCCACGACCGATCCCTGCACGTCATCGGGAATCACGACCTCGATGCCGGTCACACCCGCGAACAGTGCCTCGATGTCTGGGGCATGCCGAGCCGGTACTACGACACGAACGTCGCGGAGCTGAACCTCGTCGTGCTCGACGGCAACGACAAGGGGTCGCCTTCGCACCGGGGCGGCTACGCGTCGTACGTCGGCCCGGAACAGACGGCGTGGCTGAAGGATCGGATCGCGACTCTCGATGGCCCGATCGTCGTGGTCTCGCACCAGCCGCTCGCGGGGCCGGGCGCGGTGGACAACGCGGCCGAGCTGCAGCAGATCCTCGCCGCCGCGTCCGACAAGGTGATCCTCGCGATCAACGGTCACTCGCACATCGACGACGTGATCCTGCTCGCGGGCATCCCTTTCGTCCACGTGAATTCAGCGTCGTATTACTGGGTCGGCGGCAAGCACAAGCATGCGAGTTATGCCGCGGACGTGCACGAGCAGCATCCGTGGGTGTCGCACACCTGCCCGTACCGCGACCCGCTGTTCACCACGCTGACCGTCGATCCCGAGGCTCGGGAGATTCGACTCGAAGGTTGCCGCAGCGACTGGGTCGGTCCGTCGCCCGCCGACCTTGGCGTGACGTCGGGCCGGGGTCTCGAGCACGGCCGGGAGATCACGCCCGCGATCCGCGAACACCGATTCAACCTGCCGGATCGGTAGACGCTCGCCGCGCGGGGGGCTCGCCGGTCGCGAAGATCAGCATTCCGAGCACCCCGCTGCCGACCACCACGCACAGCGTCGCGAACGCCGGGCCGAAGCCGCCCGCGACGTCCGCGATCCAGCCGGTGATCCACGGGCACACGATGCCGGACAGCGAGAAGAACGTCACGATGACGCCGGTCGCCATGCCGGTCCGCTTCGGGAACAGGTCGGCGCAGATCGAGTAGTACGGACTGTTCGGAGCCATCGAGCATCCGATCGCGAGCGAGACGAAGATCACCGCCCAGGTCACGCTCCCGACGAACATCACCGGGATGAAGAACAGCACCGCCAGCAGTTGGCAGATCCAGATGAGATGCACGCGGGCGGTGCGGGTGCGGCCGGTGCGGGTCATGATCGCGTCGCTCAGCCAGCCACCGATCGGCATGAGCACGAGGGCGATCGCCCACGGCAGGGTGCTCGACCAGCCGACCGACTTGAGGTCCATCTTCCACGTCTGTTCGAGATACCCCGGCAGCCACGAGAGCCCGAAGAACAGCACCCAGCCGAACGCGAAGAACGACCAGCCGGTCGCGAGCAGCGTCGGATGGCGAAGAAGATCGACCAGCCGATCGGCGCGGGCGGCCGGGGGTTCCTTCGACGGGTCTCCACCGGTGACGCCGTCTCGATAGACCGCGAGAAACGCGAGCCCCAGCAGCAGGCCAAGCCCGCCGAGCACCACGAACGACCACCGCCAGCCGAGCCACAGGATGAGCGGGGCCAGCGTCACCCCGCCGAGCAGGAGTGCCAGCGGCACGCCGAGGAGCGAGAACGAGATCGCCCGGCCGAGTTCGGTCGGCCGCATCCAGTCGACGAGGGCTCGGTTCATCGCCGGGAAGTTCACGCCCTCGCCGACCCCCATGAGCACCCGAAGGGCCATGAACATCCAGAACACCTCGACGAAGCCCTGCGCGATCATGGTCAACGACCACGCGATCAGACCGACGCTCCAGACCGTCTTCACCCCGAAGCGATCGAGCAGGTGGCCCGCGAGGGCGTTCACCGACACCGTCCCCACCGCGAACGCCGACATGAGCAGCCCGAACGAGGCGTCGGTGATCGCGAAGTCGTGTTCGATCGGCTCGATCGCGAACGAGATCACGACGCGGTCGAGGTAGTTGATCAGTCCCAGGACGAAACAGAAGGCCGCGACGACGAAGCGGAACGAGGATGCAGGCGATGTCGGGTCGGCGGGCATGTGATCTCCGGGCTCGGTTGCGAGACGTCGGGAACGGTAACGCACGCCCGTCGCCCGGAAGCCGACCGTTCCGGACGACCTTGCCTGCACGACACCGCCCCGGCCGGGTCCAATGACTCGGCCGGGGCGGTTGAGAGGGGAGATGGATCGATCGAACGGACGGGCCGTACCTCGATCAGGCGACCCGCTGACGGTTCCGACGCATCCCCGCCGCACCGCAGGCCAGGGCCGCGAGTCCACCGAGGCCGGGCACCGCACCGCCGCCGCCGTTGGCGGGCATGGTGATCGCGCTGTTGATGTTGTACGCCCACTGGTTGACGGTGAAGGACGATCCCGTGGCACCGCCCGTCCACTCGTATTCGATGAAGCCGTTGACGGTGTTGCCGTTGGTGAGGCTCATGGAGAAGCCGGCGTAGCCGGCGTTCGCGGACTTCAGTGCACCGGTGCTGGAAGCGCCCCAGTATCCGACTCCGAATACGAAGCCGGAACTCGTGACGTCCGGGGTCTGTCCGGCACTGACGAGCCGCGTCTGGGAGCCGCCGAGGAACCAAGCGATGCCGTTCACCTTGGATGCATCCATGATGTAGGGAGCGAACCGAACCGACCACGAAGTCGCGCCCCACCAGCCGGCCTGCACGTTCAACTGAACGCTGCTGACGCTGAACACGTTGTTCTCGGTCCAACTGTCGAACGTGCCCGCCATCGCGGTGATGGCCGTAACGCTCGAGCCGTCATAGGTGTCGGCGAGCGCCTGCGAACCGAGGCCCGCGAGGGCGGCCCCGACGAGGGCCGTGTTGGTGGCCACGGGGTTCGCGGAGGCGAGGCGGGCGTACGAGGAAAGACGAACGTTCGAAGTCGCTGACATGGTCTCTCTGTCCTTGTTGTTCTGGACCACGGGAATCGCATCGCGGACGGTCGCGAGCGGAGGAACGAAGTTAGCGAGCGAGCGACGCCATCGCGAACGACTACCGTCACGGTGACACTTGTCGTTTCCGTGGTACAGGACCGAGCGGTCGAAGGGCGTCGTGACCTCGTGGCAGAAGGTCGATCCCGGTTCAATCCTGATGAAGTTCCACGTCGAGGGGGCGCATCAGAAACAACCCCCCGATCGAACCCGAGGGCTCGACCGGGGGGATGGTCTCAAGGGGGGGTAGTCTCGAGGTGGCATGCCACGCGATCGGCGGAACCAGACGTGCCCTGATCAGGCGACCCGCTGACGGTTCCGACGCATGCCCGCCGCACCGCAGGCGAGGGCCGCGAGTCCGCCGAGGCCGGGAACGGCACCGCCGCCACCGCCGCCGCCGTTGGCGGGCATGGTGATCGCACTGTTGATGTTGTACGCCCACTGGCTGATCGTGAACGTCGCACCGGCGGCGGAGACCGACCACGAATACTCGAAGAACCCGTTCACGATGTCGGTGTTCACCAGCTTCATGCTGAAGCCGACGAAGCCGCTGCTCGCGGGCAGGAGGGCACCGCTGGAGCCGGTGTTGCCGACCACGACGTTCGCGGAGGCTTGATTCGAGGAATCGGGGGTCTGCCCGAAGCTGATCAACCGGGATTGCGTTCCGCCTTGGAAGAGCTTGAAGGTGCTGATCGCTCCGAGATCGAAGATGTCGACGTAGATCCCGGCCGACCACTTCCCGATGCTCGAGAAGAAGGCGAACGCCTGGAAGTCGATCGACGCCACGTTCATGACGTTCTGGACGTCGAAGGAACTGTTCGCCGTGGCGCTCAGGGTGAGGGGCGTGGTGCTGGAGGCGTCGTAGGTGTCGGCGATCGCGGGCGAGGCGACGCCCGCCACCGCGGCCGCGACCAGCGAGTTGCGGCTCGCCGCGGGAGTGACGGTCGCGATGCGGGCGTATCGGGACAGACGATCTCGTGAAGAGACGGACGACCTGGCCATGGTCTCGTTCTCCTTCCGTGTGTTCGAGCGAGGGGGGAACCGGGGGTCTGAGAACCGGGCGGGACTGGAGCGTGGGACGGCGAACGGCGAACGGCGAACGGCTGCCGGTCGATATCAAGGGACGATAACCAACACTGGAGCTGCCCGCGATCGCCGCCCCGGCCTGCGGTCGGTGGGTGCGGTCGGTGGGTGTACTCGATTCGACGCCAGGACCACCCCGGTCGGTGGGTGTCCTGAATTCGACGCCAGGGCCGCCTCGGTCGGTGGGTGTCCTCGACTCGCCGCCACGGCCGCCCCTAGTCGGCGGGTGTCCTCAATTCGACGCCAAGGCCGCCCCGG
>JAUIHC010000026.1 GCA_030432455.1 Phycisphaerae bacterium
TGCCTCCGAATTCATGTTCAACAATGCCGTTTCAATGACATGAAACGGCGTGATATCGAACCAGACGAATGTTCGACATCTTGTTTTATAACACAAATATAGCCTTCATGCCGCCGCGGCGAAGGACCGCCGACCGTCGTCGCGCCCTGCATCAGGAGACGAATCGAATCGTCATGGGATACCGGAAGTACTCGGCCCTTCCCGCGGCGATCGCCCCACGCACGCAGGCCACCAACCAGATCACGATCCAGGCGATCACGAATGGAATGCCGATGACCGTGACGATCGACAGCGCCATGATGCAGAGCGTCAGAAGGGTGTTGATGATCTCCCGCCCCTGGTCGTCCACCAGCGGGGAATGATCCTTCCGCATCGCCCAGAAGACGAGCATGCCGATCCAGATGATCGGCAGCGTCGCGGTCAACGCCCCGATGAACGGCCAGAGATGCGACGCCACGAGCAGCATGCGGTCGAGATCACGCTCTCCTTCGGACCGGAGCCGTCCGTTCGGCGCGACGACGACGAAACCTCCGCTCGAGCGGGACGGCCGACCGGCCGGACGAGCCGGCGGCGGCGTGGAGGGCGGGGAGGGCGAAGAGACACCGTCGGAGAGGTCGGGCATGGCGATCGAGGCTCCGGTCATGCCGGGTTCATGGGATCCGGGCCCGGCGGATTTCAGGAGTGTCCGCCGAGACCACGGGACGCTCAGCCCGTCTGGCCCGCCGCCCCATCGACCTGATCCTCCCGAGAGTCCACCCGCTCGACCGCGACCCGATCGATGCGGGTCGGGGTGGCTTCGAGCACCTCGAAGCGAAGTCCATCCGCGTCCACCGACTCCCCGGACTCGGGAACCCGCCCCAGCCGCTCCAGGATGTAGCCCGCCACGGTGTCGAAGTCGTCGTCCTCGGGGAGTTCGACGTCCAGCAGTTCATTGAGGTCGTAGATCTGATAGCGGGCGTCGAGCTCCCAACGCCCCGGCGACACCTCGTCGGCCGAGGGCGGCTGCTCCTCGGCGGTGTCGTGCTCGTCCTGAATCTCGCCGACGATCTCCTCCAGCACATCCTCGATCGTCACGAGCCCGCTGGTGCCGCCGTACTCGTCCACCACGATCGCCATGTGGACCTCGCTCCGCTGGAAATCGCGCAGCAGGTCCTTCACCGGCTTCGTCTCGGGAACCCGGATCGGCTGACGCAGGAGTCGGTCGAGTCGGAAGTCCTCGGGCTCGGCCCCGAGCCACGGCACCAGATCCTTGACGTAGAGGATGCCGAGGATGTCGTCGAGGTTCTCGCCGTAGACCGGGATCCGCGAGTGACCCGCCTCGGCGATGAAGTCGCGGACCGCCCGGAGGTCCTGCGTCATCGGCAGCCCCTCGATGTCGGTCCGCGGAGTCATCACCGTCCCCACCTCGGTGCTGGTGAACTCGACGACGTTCTCCAGCATCTCGGCCGCGGCCTCGTCGAGCCCGCCCCCGAGCGTGGTGTCCTCGATCGATCGACGCAGCCGATCCTCGACCTCCTGCTCACGAAGGTTCGCGCCGCTGAGCCGTCGGACCGCCTCGTCCACCAGCGTGGCGACGGCCGCGAACGGCCGGAGGGTCGGATCGAGCAGCCGAAGCACGCGAACGCCCCGCACCACGAGCGTGGCTCCGAGATACGACGCGATCGCTCCGGCCACCACGCTCGTCGCGAACCAGATGAGCAGCACCGAGACCGCTGACGCGATGGCGATCTCCGCCGCGTCGGGGTCGGCGTCCACGATCAGCACGACCGCGGACATGGTCACCCCGACGCGAAGGGCCGTCCGAACCAGCGCGACCTCGGTCGCCAGTTGTCGCCGCCGATCGAAGATCCAAGTCGTGACCGAATCGGCATCACGCCGACCCCGGACACGGAACAGGTCCTCCAACTCGCTGCGGCTCGGTTCCTGCAACGCCAGATGGAGGGCGCTCGCCCACGCACCAAGTCCGAGCATGACCAGTCCGGCGACCACGATCAACCAGATCACGCGTCACCTCCCGGTCGATAGACGGCCCCCACGCCGATCGCGGAGAGCAGACGATCCTCCTCGGCGTGCATCCGGGCGTGCGCCTCCGGTTCGTGATCGTCGTGACCGATGGCGTGCAGCACGGCGTGAACCGCATAGAGCAGCAGTTCACGATCGGCGGCATGCCCGAACTCGGCGGCCCGCCGGACCGCCTCGTCGAGACAGACGACCACGTCCACGCCGAGACCGTCCCCCTCGTCCCCCACGAAGGTCAGGACGTCCGTCGTCCCCTCGATCCCGCTGTATCGACGGTGTGCCGAGTCCATCTCGGCGTCGTCCACCACCCGGATCGCGACGCGACCGCATCGGGGGGCACCCTCGCGATCGAGCAGGTCGAGAACCTCGCCGACCTTCTCGGCGAGCCACTCGGCCGAAACCCCTCCGCGGGCGAGAATCGGGGCGGCCAGATCGACCTCGACCCGATCGCCACCGACGACGCCTCCGCCCGCACCGGGTTCCGGAGGCTCGGCGTCGGCCGCGTTCGACCGTTGACCACCCTCGTCGGTGGCGTTCTCAGCGTCCATGCACGGGACTCCGACGGTCCATCACGCCCCCGCGGTCACGGTGACCGGCACGAACTGGGGCTTCACGCGAGCCTCGAACTCACCGCGGAACTTGTTGACGATCGTGCGGATCGCCCAGTTGTTGCCGTCGGCCAGGCCGCAGATCGTGGTCCCGGGCGTGAGGCCCATCGAACCGGCGATCTCCAGCAGCAGGTCGAGGTCCTTCGTGGTGCCCGCCCCCCGCTCGATGCGGGTGATGAGCTTCAGGATCCAGCCCGAACCCTCGCGGCACGGCGTGCACTGACCGCACGACTCGTTCTTGAAGAAGCGGGCGATGTTCCGGGCGACGGCCACCATGTCGGTGTCCTCGTCGAAGATCGTCGGGCACGCGGTGCCGAGGCCGAGGACGTCGAACCGACCGATGTCGAAGTCCATCGGGGCGTCGAACTGGTCGGGACCGAGCACGCCCATCGAGACGCCGCCCGCGATCGCGCCCTTGAACCGCTTGCCCTTCCGCATGCCGCCGCAGTGCGTCTCGACGAGCTCGCGGAGCGGAATGCCGAGGCCGCACTCGAAGACCCCGGGGCGCTCGACATGGCCGGAGACGCCCATGAGCTTCGGCCCGTAGCTCGGCGGCCCGCCGACGCTGCTCTCGACGCCGATCGACTTCCACCAGTCGACGCCCTTCTCGATGATCGGCACGACCGCGGCGAGCGTCTCGACGTTGTTCACGATGGTCGGGCGACCGAAGAGACCCTTCACCGCCGGGAACGGCGGCTTGATTCGGGGCCAGCCCCGCTTGCCCTCGACGGCTTCGAGCAGGCCGGTCTCCTCGCCGCAGATGTACGCGCCCGCACCCCGGTGCAGGTGACAGTCCACCGCGAATGGAACCTTGCCCTTGAGCAGCCCCTGCGTGCCGAAGATGCCGTGCTGGTAGGCCTCCTGGATCGCCCGCTCGAAGACCTTGGCCTGATGGTGATACTCGCCGCGGATGAAGAAGAACGCGGTGTCGAGCTGGCAGGCCCAGCAGGCGATCGCGATGCCTTCGAGCACCAGATGCGGGTCGAAGTCGACGAGCAGGCGGTCCTTGAAGGTGCCGGGCTCGGCCTCGTCGCAGTTGATCGCGAGGTAGCGGCGACCACCGTCCGGCGCCGGAAGGAACGACCACTTCAGTCCCGCCGGGAAGCCCGCGCCACCGCGTCCGCGAAGGACCGCGGCCTTGACCTCCTCGACCACCTCCCCCGGCGTGCGATCCAGGGCCTTCTCGAGGGCCTGATACCCGCCGCTTGCGACGTAGGCGTCCACGTCGACGGTGCGGCGATCGGCCGGATCGCCCCAGGGTGCGGTCGGAATGCGCTTGGTGAGTACGGGCTCGGTGAGCGTCATGGTGGATGGCTGGCCGGTACGGGGTCTGGTGAGGTCGGGTCGGGTCGAGTGGGTGATTCAGTCTTCGGGAGCGGAGGGGCGTCGGATCTCGACCTCCTCGATGGTCGTCCGACGGAGCACGACGCCGCCTCGATCCTCGGTCTCGACCGTCCGTCGGACCTCGGTGCGGTCGGCCGGGCCGGGATCCGTCCGGATCCCCTTCACGACGTGCCCGACGAACTCGCCGAGCGACCGCATGAGCGACTTGTCTCCGTCGGCGGTCATCGCGGGGTCAGTGCTCCGAGTCCCCGCCGCCCTGGCGGACCTTCGCGATCAGGTCGTCGATGGTCTCGATCGTGAGGTTCTCATGGAGCGTCTCGTTGAAGAGCGCGACCGGGGCGGTCCCGCATGATCCGAGGCACTCGAGGGCGAGCAGGGTGAAGAGCCCGTCCTCGGTCGTCTCGTGCGGCTCGATGCCGAGCGAGTCGCGACAGTGGTCCAGGAGCGCCTGATGGCCGCAGACCTCGCAGGCGATCGACTGGCAGATCCCGATGACGCACGCGCCGACCGGCTCGGTGGTGTATTCCTCGTAGAAACTGACCGTGTCCAGCACCTCGGCGGGCGTGATTCCGAGGAACGAGGCGATCTCGAGCATCGCCTGATACGGGACGTGCCGGTACGCATGCTGGACATCGTGCAGGATCGGCATGAGGGCGCCCTGCGACCGCTCGTAACGGGGCAGGATGCGCTCGGTCCAGTCCGCCTTCATCGCCTCCGTGCACCACGGCTCGGTGCGGCGTTCGATCTGGGCGTTGGCGGAGTCGACGACCTTCCAGGACATCGGGAGCCTCTCGGGTTGGCGGGCGACGCCCGCTCGGACGGAAGCGGCGCAGCGGCCGCGAGAATCGAGCTCGGATCAGCGGTCGAGTTCGGCGGCGATGATGTTCAGCGAGCCGAGCACCGCCACCACATCGCTCACGAGGTGACCCTCGATGAGCTTCGAGAAGACCGAGTAGTTCACGAACGAGGGTGGACGGGTCCGGGCCCGCCACGGATGCTTGGTGCCGTCGGCCACGATGTAGTAGCCGAGTTCGCCGTTGGGGCTCTCGATCGAGCCGTACATCTCGCCGACCGGGGCGTCCACGCCACGGTTGTGCATGATGAGCTCGAAGAGCTGGATGGTGCCCTCGATCGAGCCGTAGACATCGCTCTTGTCGGGGATCCGCAACTTCGAGTCGGCGACCACGTCGATCGGCCCCGAGGGGATCGAGTCGATCAGCTGCTCGATGATCCGCACCGACTGGTTGAGCTCCTCGAGCCGCACCAGATACCGCGACAGCGAGTCGCCCTCGGTCGAGATCGCCACGCTGAACTTGACCGCCTCGGCGCCTTCGCCGTCCCAGTTGTCGGCGTAGCAGAGGTACGGCTCGTCCTTCCGCATGTCGCGTCGGACGCCGCTGGCCCGGGCGACCGGCCCCGACATGCTCCAGCCGATCGCGTCCTCCCGGCTGATCGTGCCGACGCCCTTGAGGCGGTCCACGAAGATCCGGTTGCGGTTGAGGCAGGTCTCCAGGTCCTTCTGGGCCCTCGGGAGACGGACATGGATGAAGTCCTTGATCATCCGCTTGAAGACCTCTTCGTCGGCGATGTCGCGCCAGGCGCCGCCGAGCCGGGTCCAGTCGGGATGGAACCGCTGGCCCGAGAGGTACTCCACGATGTCGTAGATCCGCTCCCGCTCGTTGAACCCGTAGAGGAAGCCGGTGAACGCCCCGAGGTCGAGGGCCGCGGCCCCGATCGAGAGCAGGTGGTCCTGGATGCGGCCGAGCTCGGCCATGATCGTGCGGACCGCCTTGCAGCGGGGCGTGATGTCGATGCCGAAGAGTTGCTCGCAGACCGTGTGCCACGCGATGTCGTTGACGATCGGGGACACGTAGTTCATCCGGCTGATCGTGCACACGTACTGGTTGTAGTCGTGATGCTCGCCCAGCTTCTCGAAGCCCGAGTGCAGGTAGCCGATGTGCGGGGTGCAGCGGGCGATCCGCTCGCCGTCGAGTTCGAGGACCAGGCGGAGCGTGGTGTGCGTGGCCGGGTGCTGGGGGCCGAAGTTGAGCACCCACCGGTCGGGAGCCTGGACGTGGTCCTTGAGGTAGTCGGTGCTCTCGACATCGAGGCCGAAGACCTCGTCTGGCTTCATGGTGTACGGCATGGGTCTCGCGGGCCCGGGGCTCGGTCGGGGGGTCCCGGGCGACTCGGCGGCCGGGAGGTCGGTCAGTATAGGGGCCGGAACGCCAGCCGCCGATGCCGACGGACCACGGTCGGCCACAGGACCCGGATCCGAAGGTCCGACTCCCGGAGCGGGCATCAGGCGCGGAAGACCGCCCCGAGACGCTTGCCGAGCAGGACGCTCGCCCCCGCGAGGGTGCAGGCGAGCAGGAGCATCGCCCAGGTGCCCATCGCCGCGGCGATGCCGGGACCGTCGCCGAGCCGCTCGAAGAGCACGTAGATCGCCTTGGTGATCGGATAGTCCGCCTCACGCTGGGCGAGGATCAGGCTGTCGCTGACCTCGAGCATCGAGAAGCTGAACGCCAGCAGCGCCCCCGCCACGAGGTTCGCGGCGACCAGCGGCAGGACGATCCGTCGAAGCACCGTCGCCCGCCCCGCCCCGAGTCCGCGGGCGGCCTCCTCGAGATCGACCGGCGTCTGCTCGAGCCCCGCGACCGTCGATCGGACGACATAGGGGAGCCGTCGGACGGCATAGGCCACCACCAGCAGCGGCATCGGGTTCGGATTCTCGCCGAGGACGTTCGCCACCCACGAGAGCGGCCCGTCGTCGAGGGCCGCGACCATCGAGGTCGGCATGACCGCGGCCAGCCACCCGGGAACCGGACCGCGGAAGGGCCATTCGAGCGTCATGGCGACGTAGCCGAAGGCCATGACCAGCCCCGGCACCGCCAACGGCAGCATGCAGAGGGCGTCGAGCAGAGCCCGGCCGCGGAGCCGCGTCCGCACGATGATCCGGGCCGCGATCACGCCGATCACGAGATCGAGCAGCACCGCGACGCCCGCCAGTCCGAGGCTGTTGCGGATCGACCCGATCGCGAGCGGATGCCCGAGGGCCTCCTCGTAGTTCGAGATCGTGAACGCCCGCGGCAGGATCGACTGGTACCACTGTCCTTCGACCGAGAGGCTCGCGAGGATGACGCCGACATGCGGGGCCGCGGCCACGCCGATCACCAGCGTGAAGAGGGCCGCGGTCCCCCACCCCGCGACACCACGAAGCCGCGAGCTCGCATCCCCGCGGGACGCCTTGGCACTCGCCCCGACGCCCTTCACCCCGGGCAGGACCCGGCCCGCGAGATAGAGCAGGATCGCGGTCGAAAGCATGACGACGGTCAGCGCGAACGGCTCCGCACTCGTCTCCATCTGCTTGAGGCCGTCGAAGATCTGCACCGGCGTGACCTGCCGGAACTCGAACATGAGCGGGGTGCCCAGTTCGGTGAAGCTCCAGATGAACGTGATCGTGCCGCCCGCGAAGAGGCCCGGACGCACCAGCGGCAGCGTGATCCGCCGGAACCGGGTCCACCCCCCCGCCCCGAGGTTCCGACCCGCCTCGTCGAGCGCGGGATCGAGGTTCGCCAGCGCCGCGAGCAGATTCAGATAGATGATCGGATAGAGGTGCAGGGCCTCGACCACGATGACGCCGACGATCCCGCTCGCCCCGAAGAAGTCGATCGGCCGATCGACCCACCCCGCGTCGAGCAGCATGGTGTTGATGGCCCCCGCCCGCCCGAGGATGTGCTGCACGCCGATCGCCCCCACGAACGGCGGCAGAATCAGCGGCACCAGGATGAGGGCCGAGAAGAGCCCCTTTCCCGGGAAGTCGTGACGGGCCGCCAGCATCGCGAGCGGCATCGCCACCACCACCGAGACGATCGTCGTCGCGGTCGCGATGATCAGCCCGTTCACCAGTCCGCCTCGAAGCAGCGGGTCGGAGAGCACGTCGAGCACATGGTGCAGCGTGAACCCGCCGTCGGTCGCGAGCAGGCCGCCCCGCACGGTCAGCCAGATCGGATAGAGCAGCAGCACGCCGAGCAGCGCGAGCAGGCTTCCGAGCAGGAGATACCGGCCTGGGGACGAGGAACGCATCGGGCCGGGAGTCTACCGCCGGCCCGAGATCGATCCGGAGTCACCCGGTCCAGTTGGCGAGCAGCACGCCGATGTCGCTGCCCCCGACCGAGCCGTTCCCATCGAGATCCCCGTCGGGATCGGACGACCCCCACAGGCTCAGCAGCAGGCCGAAGTCGCTTCCGGCGACCCGACCATCGCCGTCGAGGTCGCCGACGAGCGGCTCGTCGCCGGACTCCGGCAACCACGCCGCGATCGCCATGCGGGTCGTGACCGGCGATGCATCGACCCGCTGGAAGCGGACCGCGTACGACCCCGGAGCCAGATCGCGGATGTGGATCAGTTCGGCGGGATCGACGCCGCTGGCGCTGCGGACATTGCCGCCGCCGAAGACGCCGACACCGGCGCCGGCCAGCGTGACCGGCTCGCCCTTGGCGTCGATCCGAAACACCTCGACGTCGATGTCGGGCAGCGTCGTCGAGGTCCAGGTCGTCGGGGTGATGCGGTTCCACGCGGCGCAGATCGACACCTCGTCCGCGGTCTCCGCGAGATCGAATCGATGCCAGTACGCCTCCGAGCCGGACATCGTCTCGTAGTCCCACGAGGGGGCGGTCAACGTCGCCGTCGCGGGCACCGCCGAGTCGCCGTCCTGCTCGAGGCCGGTGTAGATGCGATGCGCCCGATCGATGTTCACCACCCCGGCGCCGAAGACCTCGTCGAGCGGACGCTCGGTGACGCCCCGCTCGACCTCGGGAGACGGAAGATTGGTCCACGCCTCGTTTCGGACCGCCCCGGCCATGAGCACCGCCTTGAGGACCTGTGGAAGGTCGGCCAGGTTGTTGGCGGCGAGTTCGGGCGTGGTGTCGCGGGTCTCGTGGAGGAGCGCGGCGCACCCGCCCACCAGCGGAGTCGCGAAACTCGTGAAGTCGCCCGGTGCCACGATCTCAGGCTTCTGTCGTCCCGGGGCGTCGGTGTTCGCCCCGGTGTCGTCGTGACCGTGATTGCCGCTGGAGAGGCCGACCGACAGTCCGTGGAACATGCCCGCGAGCAGCGGCTCGTTGACACTCGCGCCGCCGTTGTTCACGCCGACGACCCAGAGCGTCCGGAACGCGTTGGCCGCGTAGTCGGCGCGACGAAGCAGTTCCTTGTCGGCCGTGGCGTTGCCGAGCGACCCGATCCAGCTGTGATTGAACACCCGCAGCCCGGCCGGCGGCGACGCCGGCGGTGAGGCGGTGCCCTGCTTCAGATAGCCGGAGAACAGGAACTGATTGACGTCCCAGAGATGCACCGTGGTGACACCGGGCGCCGGGCTGAGCGTCCGGCCGTAGAACCGGGTCGCGACCGTGGTGGCATGACCACTGGTCCCCGCGGCCCCGCTCTCCTCGATGAAGGAGATCCCGGCGAACTCCGAGTTGGTCTGATTCGGCCCGTAGCCCGGGTTGGGCACCTCGACCTGCCCGAGCCCGACCCCCGCGCCGGTCGGGGCCGCGGCCCCGAGTCGCTCCACGAGCGTGCGGTAGCCGATGTCGTCGAGTTCATCGGCGATCGACACCGCCGGCACGGCGAGCGCGACCGCCACCAGGAGCGAACGGCGAGGGATCCGGATCTGGGGCATGGGGGAGACTCCGTCGGAAGGACGACCTCCGACGATAGCCCGCTGGATGCCGAAGTCCACCGCCGACCGCAGATCCCACGTCCGGGAACGCCGGTTTCGGGCGGATCGTGCGGCCCGGGCGTTCACCGCATCGCGGAGTCGCGTCGCACGAGCAGTTCGACCCGGGCGTTCTCCCCGGGCTTCACGCTCATCGCCCGATCGCGGCGTCGCGGCTCCGCGGTCCCCGAGGCGGTCACGCGGATCCGGTCCCAGTCGATCCCCGCCGCCGCGAGCCGATCGGCGACCGCGGACGCCCGCTCCATCGCGATTCGGAACGCCTTCGCCGGATCCTTGAACGCCTCGACCTCGTCGGCGTGACCACGAACCTCGATGACGTTCTGCCGACCGTGATGACGAGCCGTGAACTCGGCGATGATCGCGTCGGCCTCCGCCGTCGGCTCGAGCTGGTGACGATCGAAGGGCACGTCCACCGCCTGTCCGAAGAAGTCGATGTCGCGAGGAGAGCGGACCTCGGTCTCGCCACCCTTGACGCCGGGATCGGTGGCGTGCCCCGCGCCGCGTTGAGCGATGGCGTTCAGGACCTCGGCATCGGCGGGATCATCCGGATTGAGCGGATTGTGGAACGCACGGCGGACCGACTCGATGAACTCGGGATCGATCTCCAGCGACTGCTGGGCGACGCCCTCGGACTCCTCGCCCCCGCCGCCGGCGTTCCCGCTCTTGGGCTGGACGTTCAACGCGAAGAGGATCACGAAGAAGCCCATCAGCAGCATGACCATGTCGGCGAAGGAGATCAGCCACTCCGGGGCACCGGCCTCCTCCTCCTCATGGCCTCCGCCGCCGTGACCGCCACCATGTCCGTGGCCGCCGCCGTGCTTTCCGTGATCGTCGGACATCGCGGTCCCCTCCCTCGGTGACGCGGTCAGGCCGCGAGCTTGAGCTTCCCGCGTCCGGTCTGCGGGACGAAGGCCAGCATCTTCTCGGTGGTGGTTCGGGGGTTGTCGCCCGCCTGGATGCTCATGATGCCCTGCAGCATCATCTCCTTCGAGAGGATCTCCTCACCGGAGCGGAGGGCCAGCTTGTCGCCGATCGGACCCGCGATCGCGTTGGCGAGCACGGTGCCGTACATCGTCGCGGTCACCGCCACCGCAAGCATGCCGCCGAGCTCCTCGATGGAACCGCCGAGTGAACCGAACATGCCGATCTGACCGATCAGCGTCGCCGCGAGGCCGTAGCCCGGCCCGTAGAGCTTGATGAGGTCGAAGAACTTCTTGCCCGCCTTGTGGCGTTCCTGCATCGCCATGACCTCGAGGCGGAGCGTCGACTCGACGATCGCCTCGTCGGTGCCGTCGACCGCCATCTTCAGGGCCTGGGCGAGGAACGGATCCTTGATGTTCTCGACCTCGCTCTCGAGGGCGAGGATCCCGTCGCGGCGGGCCTTGTCGCTGAGCATGGCCATGACCGACACGGTCTCCGTGATCGACTGGGTCGGCTCGCGGAAGAACGACTTGATGTAGCCGGGCACCTGCAGCAGCTTGTCCATGGGCATCGCCATGAACAGCACGCTGACCGTGCCGCCGAACACCATGATGACGCCCTTGAGCGACCAGAACATCATGATGTTGCCGCCGTGACTGAGCACGAGCGCCACGGTCGCGCCGCAGACGAGCACGCCGAGGATGCTTCCGATCAGACTGGCCTTGTCCATGCCTCGCTCCACCTCCCTGGTCCACCGCGACATCGGCACGGTGGGACGGGGAGCGCACGGCGCCCCTCGACCTGCGAACGATCGACCGGGAAGCAAGCGATCTTCACCATGACGCCGCACGATCGCGTGGACATCCTCCACGGACGCGGACGGGGACGATCACGCCGATCCTGCGGAATCGGGTCCGGTTATCGGGGATGACGGCGCGACCCGGCGTCAGACCGTGGCGACGGTCCGCTTGAGGGCCGCCGCGGGGCGGAACGCGACGGTGCTCGACGCCGGAATCTCCAGCGACTCGCCGGTGCGGGGGTTCCGACCGGTGCGGGCCGCCCGCTCCTTGCGTTCGAAGGTGCCGAATCCGGCGATCGCGACACTGCCGTCGCGATCGACCCCGTCGAGGATCGAGTCGAGAACCGCCTTGACGGCCTTTTCGGCGGCGGTTCGGGATCCGCCGATCTCGGCGGCGACGCATTCGACGAGGTCACGCTTGTTCATGTGATCCGCTCCGGTCTTCAGGTTGGCGTGCGATCGGGATCGCGGAACCCTACCCGATCGACCCGTCCCCGACGCCGCCCCCGGGGACCACGGGGGATCCGCGGTGGACGACTCCGTGAGAACCGGCCGCCCGGCGGTCGAGGACCTCGCCGCGGGCCCTGCTAGCATCGCCCGCCATGACCCCGCCGCCCCTCTTGGAACGCCCTCTCGTCGTCCGCACCGAGCATCTGGATCCCGGTGCGGAGACGTGGCTTGCGGAGCGGTGCGAGGTGCAGGCGGTCCCTGTGGACGATCCTCGCTTCGCGGGTCTCGCAGACCGCATCTCGGGGCTGGTGGTGCGGACCTACACCACCGTGGACGACGAGTTGCTTGATCGACTTCCGGCCCTCCGAGTGGTCGCCCGAGCGGGTGTCGGACTGGACAACATCGATGTCGCGGCCTGCCGGAAGCGGGGCGTGGAGGTCGTGCACACGCCGGACGCGAACACGCAGGCGGTCGTCGAGTACGTGACCTGTCTGCTCTGCGACGCCCTCCGCCCCCGGGTGCTGCTCGACGCGCCGGTGGACAAGGCTCGCTGGAGCGAGATCCGCGAGGAGGTCTGCGGTGCGTGGCAGATGAACGAACTGGTGCTCGGCATCCTCGGCTTCGGCCGCATCGGGCGGCGCGTCGCGGAGGTCGCCCGCGCGATCGGGTTCACCACGATCTTCCACGACCTGCTGGAGATCCCCGAGTCGGACCGCCGCGGCGCGGACGGCGTGTCGATGGACACGCTGCTCGCCGAGAGCGATGTCCTGACGATCCATGTCGATGGTCGGGCCACCAATCACGACCTGATCGACGCGAGCGTGCTCGCCCGCATGAAGTCGGACGCGATCATCCTCAACACGAGCCGCGGATTCGTGATCGACGAGACGGCGCTGGCGGACTGGCTGCGGGCGAATCCCGCCGCGCTGGCGATCCTCGACGTCCATGCGAACGAGCCCTTCACCGACACCGCCCCGCTGCTCGGACTCCCCAACGCCCACCTCGCCCCGCATCTGGCGAGCCGGACGACGACCGCGATGGCGAACATGAGCTGGGTCGTGAAGGACGTCTGGCGGGTGCTGCAGGGCGACGCCCCCGACCACCCCGCCCCCGCATAGCCCGCCCCCCCCATTCCCACCCCCATCCCCGTTCTCCATTCTCCGTTCTCCGTTCTCCTCCCCGCCATTCCCAGTACCCTCCCCGACTCGTTTCACCGCTCGACCCTCCTCAAACCGACCGCCCCCGGACCTCTTCCATGTCCATCGACATCGTCTCCGTGCACGCCCGCCAGATCCTCGACTCCCGCGGCAACCCCACCCTCGAAGCCGAGGTCATCCTCGAGGACGGATCCGCCGGCCGGGCCGCGGTCCCGAGCGGTGCTTCCACCGGCGAGAACGAGGCGGTCGAGCTTCGTGACGGCGGCGATGCGTGGCTCGGCAAGGGCGTCGAGCAGGCGGTCACCAACGTCAACACCCGGATCGCCGACGCGGTCGAAGGTCTCGACGGACTCGATCAGGAGACCCTCGACGCGACGCTCTGCGACCTCGACGGCACCGAGACCAAGGCGAACCTCGGCGCGAACGCGACCCTCGCGGTCTCGCTCGCCGCGGCCCACGCCGCCGCCGCCGCGACCAACCAGTCGCTCTACCGCTACCTCGGCGGTACGACCGCGCGGGTGCTTCCGGTCCCGATGATGAACATCCTCAACGGCGGCAAGCACGCGGACAACACCGTGGACTTTCAGGAGTTCATGATCCAGCCGGTCGGCTTCGAGGAGTTCGAGACGGCGCTGCGGGCCGGCGTCGAGTGCTACCACGCGCTCAAGGGCGTCCTCAAGAAGCGAGGCCTCTCGACCGCGGTCGGCGACGAGGGCGGATTCGCGCCGGATCTCAAGAGCAACGAGGAGGCTCTGGAGGTCATCGCCGAGGCGGTCGAGAAGGCGGGCTACGACTTCGGCAACGAGATCGTCGTGGCCCTCGATCCCGCCACCAGCGAACTCGCGAACGAGGCGAAGAAGCTCGGCAAGACCGGGTACTGCTTCTTCTCCAGCGATCCGACCCGGGTGATCTCGGCCGCGGAGATGGTGGACCTCTGGGCTGGGTGGTGCGAGAAGTGGCCGATCGCCTCGATCGAGGACGGTCTCGCCGAGGACGACTGGGACGGCTGGCGACTGCTCACCGAGCGGCTCGGTGACGAGATCCAGCTCGTCGGCGACGACCTTTTCGTCACCAACCCCCGCTTCCTCGAGCGGGGCATCGAGGAAGGCTGCGCGAACGCCATCCTCGTGAAGGTCAACCAGATCGGCACCCTCAGCGAGGCCCTCGACGCGGTGAACCTGGCGACCCGCTGTGGCTTCGCCAGCGTGCTCAGTCACCGTTCCGGCGAGACCGAGGACGCGACCATCGCCGACATCGCGGTGGCGACCAACTGCGGCCAGATCAAGACCGGCGCCCCCTGCCGCAGCGACCGCAACGCCAAGTACAACCAGCTCCTCCGCATCGCCGAGGAACTCGGTCCGAACGCCCGATACGGCTTCTGAGCCCGCTCGCCCGATCATGACGGCCCCGTGGATCACGCCGGTGATCCGCGGGGCCGTGTCGATGGGGCCTCATGCCCGGGACCGGGTGGACCGGCACCTGGGCGCGGGTCCTGCGCGACCGCTCGCATCAGTCTCACTCCGACAAGCCGAGGGACCCCCTTCGGCACTGCACCATGAGGTCCGAAGAGCCGATGAACTCCGGCGGCGGATGTCCGGTACCGTCGGGTCCCGATCCGCGGAGTTCCCTCATGTCCGGTCGCGTCGACGTCCTCATCATCACCCACAACGAGCGGTTGAACCTGCCGCACTGCCTCCGCAGCCTCGAGGGCTGGGTGGGACGGATCCACGTGGTGGACTCGGGCTCGACCGACGGGACGCAGGAGATCGCCCGGCGGGCCGGAGCCGAGGTCGTCCACCACGCCTGGGAGGGCTACGCCGGCCAGCGGAACTGGGCGATGGAGCATCTCGTCTTCGATGCCCCGTGGACGCTCATCCTCGATGCCGACGAGGTGATCACCGAGGACCTGAAGGCCCGCATCCTCGAGATCGTCGAGCAGGATCCCGATACGGTCGTGGAGAACGGGTTCTTCATCAACCGCCTGACCTACTTCGTCGGAAGCCCCATCCGACACTGCGGGTACTTCCCGTCGTACAACCTCCGACTCTTCAAGACCGGACGAGGTCGATATGAGACCCGGGAGGTCCACGAGCATCTCGATCTCGAAGGTCCGATCGGACGGGTCGAGACCCCGATGCTTCACGACGATCGCC
>JAUIHC010000444.1 GCA_030432455.1 Phycisphaerae bacterium
CATCGAGCGGATCACCGACGACCTCGACCCGATGCCGCCCTCGGGCGAGCCGCTCACCGCCGCCGAAATCGAGACGCTGCGACGCTGGATCGACGAGGGTGCCGCGTACGACGGGCACTGGTCTTGGAAACCGATCGCCGATCCCGCGGTGCCCGCGATCGCCGCCGAACACGAACCGCTCGCCCGCACCGATGTCGATCGCTTCCTGCTCGCTGCCCTCGAGGACGCCGGACTCGAACCCGCGGGCGATGCGGCCCCCGCCCGTCAGCTTCGTCGGCTTGCCTACGACCTCACCGGCCTGCCGCCCGATCCGGAGACCGTCGTCGCCTTCGAGCGGGATCCGAGCGACGAGCACTGGGACCGCCTCGTCGAGTCGCATCTCGCATCGCCGCACTTCGGCGAACGGTGGGGGCGTCACTGGCTCGATCTCGTGCGGTATGCCGAGACCTGCGGGCACGAGTTCGACTATCCGATCCGGGAGGCGTGGCGGTATCGCGACTGGGTGATCCGCGCCTTCAACCGCGATGTCCCGTACGACCGCTTCGTCGCCGAGCATCTCGCGGGGGATCTGCTCGAACCGCGGATCAACCCCGACGACGGCACCAACGAGAGTCCGATCGGCACCGGCTTCTGGTACTTCCATCAGGCGGTGCACGCGCCGACCGACGTCACGCAGGACCAGGCCGACCGCATCGCGAATCAGTTGGAGGTCTTCGGACAGGGATTCCTCGGCCTGACCGTCGCGTGCGCCCGCTGCCACGATCACAAGTTCGACGCGATCTCGACCCGCGACTACTACGCGCTCTCGGGCTACATGCAGTCGATGCACCAGGGCTACGCGTATCTCGATCCGAACGGTCGCATCGCCGCCGCGGTCGAACGACTGGATGCCGCGGAGGTCGATGCGCCGAGCGTGCTCGTGCACCTCGCGATGACGGGCCGAATCGCCGACCATCTGCTCACCGCCGCCGATGTCCGGCCCGATCGCACCCCCGACGGCAAGGCGTACCAGCCGATCGACGACGACGTGATCGCCGCCGCCGCCGCGGAGAACGACCTCGAGGCGGCGCTGCTCCGACGCTGGGTCGAGGTCCTGCAGGACGACGCGTGGCGGGCGCCGGATCATCCGTGGCGGGCGTGGACGCAACTTGGGCATGACCGGGGCATCGCCGACGAGCGGACCCGCCGCGAGACGCAGGGCCGCGTGCTCCCGCACGTCGATCTCGCGATCGACGACTCGGCGGTGATGCTCGAATCCTTCGACGGCGAGACCACCGATCTGCGGTGGTACGCAACCGGCTGGGCATGGCCGACGACCGATGATGGCGTTCGAACCGATCCTGCGACTGGCACGCTTGCGAGCGATCGACGCGACCATCGACTGCAGGGCACGCTCCGCAGCGAGACCTTCACGCTCGATCATCGCTTCCTGCACTGGCGGGTCCGCGGCAACGGCGGCGGCGCCCGGATCCGGCTCGTCGTCGAAGGGATGGTGATGGACGAGTTCAACGCCCTGCTCTTCGGCGGCTACCGGCAGGACGTGCACTCGCACGACGGCTGGCGGCACGTCGTCAACGACACGCGACTGCATCAGGGCAGGCGGGCGCATCTGGAACTCATCGACGACGGTCACGGCCGGCTCGAAGTCGATGCGATCTGGCTGAGCGATCGCGGTGACGGTCGGCTTCCCGACCAACCGCTGCCGGGATGGATCGACGCCGCCCGCGGCGACGATCGCGTCGCGCTCGCCACCGCCTTCGCAAGCGCCGCGACCGACCCCGCGTCGCCTGCAATGGTCCGCGGTCCGCTCCGCGACCGACTCGTCGAAGCCGGACTCTGGGGCGACACGCTCGCCGAGGCCGACGCGCACATGACGACGGTCCGCGAGGAGGAACGCCGACGACGCGAGATCGCGGGCGACATCCCCGGCCCCGTTCGCGTGCTCGCGGCGCTCGAAGGTTCCGGGGTCGATCAACCGGTCTCCGTCCGCGGCTCGCACCGGACGCCGGGCGAGATCGCGGTGCGATCGTTCATCACCTCGCTCGCGGGAGAACCGCCGTCGCCCGGTGAATCGGACACCACGCGATCCGGTCGGCTCGACCTCGTCGCCGCGGTGCTTGCGGACGACAACCCGTTCCCCGCCCGCGTCATGGCGAACCGCATCTGGCACCACCTCTTCGGCCGCGGACTCGTCGGCACGGTGGACGACTTCGGCGGTCTCGGCGAGATGCCGACCAACCCGGAACTGCTTGACTTCCTCGCGTCGCGCTTCCGCGACGATTGGTCGGTCAAGAACCTCATCCGTCGCGTGGTGCGATCAAGTGCGTACCGCCGGTCGAGCACGCCCGCCGACGGCATGGCCGATCTGCTTGCCGAGCGCGATCCGACCAACGCCCTGCTCGCCGTGGCCCCGGTGCGACGACTGCAGGCCGAGGCGATCCGCGACGCCCTTCTGGCGACGAGCGGACGGCTGGATCCCGCGATGGGCGGACCCGGCGTGCAGACGCATCTCACCTCGTTCATGAACGGCCGCGGTCGTCCGGGATCGAGCGGCCCGCTCGACGGGCACGGGCGTCGCAGCGTGTACCTCGAGATCCGCCGCAACTTCGCGAATCCGATGCTCGCGGCGTTCGACCTGCCGGCCCCGATGACCACCGTCGGCCGTCGAAACACCTCGAACGTGCCCGCGCAGTCGCTGGTGCTCATGAACGATCCGCTGGTGCACGAGATGGCGGCCCGCTGGGCGGGGTCGATTCTCGCCGACGACACGCTGGCCACCGACGCCGA
>JAUIHC010000445.1 GCA_030432455.1 Phycisphaerae bacterium
GACCCCCGGTAGACTGTCACCTTGACTCGTCGGCCCTCGGCCGATTCCCCGCATCGAATGGATTCCCGCGGATGGAACTCGAACTGCTCTCCGGCCTCCGCAGCCCGCGGGACCTGAAGTCGCTTCCCATCGACAGACTCGACGACCTCGCGGCCGAGATCCGGCACGCGATCTGCGATCAGGTCCGTCTCAGCGGCGGCCACCTCGCCCCGAACCTCGGCGTGGTCGAACTCTCGATCGCCCTGCACTACGTCTTCGACTTCGGTCATGACCGGCTGCTCTTCGATGTCGGGCACCAGTGCTATCCGCACAAGCTCCTGACCGGGCGGCTTCCGATGCTCGCGGGTCTCCGCACCCGGCAGGGCATGTCGGGCTTCCCCGAACCGCGGGAGAGCGAGTACGACCTCTTCAGCGTCGGCCACGCCGGCACCGGCATCTCGACCGCGGTCGGGATGGCTCGCGGCGACACCCTCAACGGACAGGGCTGGAGCCCCGAGAACCCCGACGGCCGCCGCACCGTCGCCCTCATCGGCGACGCGTCGATCGTGAACGGGCTCGCGATGGAGGGTCTCAACAACGCGGGCACCCTCGGGCGGCAGTTCCTCGTGGTCCTCAACGACAACGGCATGTCGATCGCGAAGCCGCAGGGCGCGATCGCCGCGTACTTCGACAAGGTCCGACTCAGCCACTCCTACGGCGGCTTCAAGAAGGCGGCCAAGGAGTTCGCCCGGCACATCCCCGGCGGCGAGACGCTCTCCGAGCTCTATCACCGCATGGGCGAGATGAGCAAGGCGATGATCTCCGAGGATGCGTGGTTCGAGAAGTTCAACCTCGTCACCGTCGGTCCCTGCGACGGCCACGACATCCGGACCCTCATCGACGTCCTCAACGAGTCCGCCCACTTCGACCGCCCGATGGTGCTGCATGTGAAGACCATCAAGGGCAAGGGCTACGGCTTCGCCGAGGGCAACGCCACCGCGTTCCACTCGCCCGGCGCCTTCGACGTCCTCAAGGACGATCAGGCCGGCGACGACCAGGCCACCGACCTCGTCTCCGAGGGCTGCCGGGTCGAGATCCGCAAGTCGGGCCGCTCGTTCACCAGCGCCTACGGCGACGCGATGCTCGACCTCATGCACCGCGATCCGAAGGTCGTGGCGTGCACCGCGGCGATGCCCGACGGCACCGGCATCGCGAAGGTCATGCCGGAGTTCCCGGATCGCACCTGGGACACCGGCATCTGCGAAAGCCACGCCATGGACATGATGGCGGGGCTCGCCAAGACCGGCTGGAAGCCGTTCTTCGCGGTCTACTCGACCTTCCTCCAGCGAGCCTTCGACCAGGCGTTCCAGGAGGTCTCGCTGCAGGGCCTCGCAGTCCGGCTCTGTCTCGACCGGGCAGGCTTCGTCGGCGGTGACGGCGCCGTGCACCACGGCTTCTGCGACGTCTCGATCCTCGCCCCGCTGCCCGACGCGGTCATCACCGCCGCGATGGACGAACCCTCGCTCAAGGCCGCCCTCGACTTCATGGCCGACTACGACGCAGGCCTCTCCTCGGTCCGCTACCCGCGCGACTCGGTGAGCGACCTGTTCGCCGACCTCGAGTGTCCGCCGTTCACACTCGGCAAGGCGCGCCCGCTTTCGACCGTCGACTCACCCGATGTCGCGATCCTCGGCTTCGGCACCATGGCGATCACCGGCATGGAGGTGAAGGCGATCCTCGGCGACGAGTACGCGGTGAGCGTCTACGACGCCCGTTTCGCCAAGCCCGTGGACGACGCACTGCTCACCGAGCTTCTGGAGGCAGGCGTCCGGGTCGTGACCATCGAGGACCACTCGATCAAGGGCGGCTTCGGCACCCAGGTGCTCGAGGCCTGCAACCGGCTCGGACTCGACACGCGACTCGTCACGATCTGCGGCATGCCTGACGGCTGGGTGTATCAGGGCGGCCGCGAGGAACAGCTCACCGAGGTCGGCCTCGATGCCGCGAGCATCGCCCGTCGCGTGCGGGAGACGCTCGGCGCCGCCGACGAAGGGGATTCGATTCCGACGCCCCGATCCGAGCCGGCCAACACCGCCTGAGCCATCCAGCATCGGACTCCACCCGGGTCGAGCGCCCGGCGTCGGTCGAACCCGCCACCCGCCGCGGGTCGGTGGTCGTCGGCGTCGTTCCACGCTCCTGCTCGATCGAATCCGGAAGGTGAAGCCCCCCGGTCGGCGGGGCGGGCTCCCCATTGGCCGCCCTGCTCCTCGTTCGTACCGTGCCTCGTGGAATCCGGGGATATGGGTTCCGGCGGCGTGACGGTCGCGCCGTGCTTCGATTCAGGAAGAACAGACCGGTCCATGACCTCGACGAGGATCTGGTCGCCCACTTGGGTGGGCATCCAGGCATCGGCCCTGATTCGGACTCGCCACCCACATCGACCGTGTGATCGATTCGGGGACTCGTCCGACTCCGCACACCGGTGATCCGGGGGACCGGCAAGGGAGTCCGGATGCAGACATGCACGACAAGTGTCGTGGCGGTGGCCCTGTGCGCCACCGTGACGATGGGAGACATCATTCACATCACCGCCGATCCGACGGGATCTCCCGAGTCGCCGAACTCGTACGGGGGATTCGAGGGAACGCTGGGTTACGACGCCATCGGTGGTGGCCTGGCGAGGCTTGTGCTGACCCTCACCAACACCTCGATCCACGACGGCTGGCTGACCGCACTCGCCTTCGATGATGCGGAGGGGACCGGGGGCTGGTCGTTGAACGTCTCGGAGAGCACCAGCCTCG
>JAUIHC010000446.1 GCA_030432455.1 Phycisphaerae bacterium
ATCGGGCATGTCCGGCCTCGCCCGGATCGCCCTCGACCGCGGGGCCCAGGTGTCCGGGACCGACGCCGGTGAATCGCCCGCGATCGCGGACCTGCGGACGGCGGGCATCGGGATCGCCACCGGCGACGACGAGGCGAGTCACGCCCTGCCGGATCACTGCGATCTGGTGGTCGCCAGCGCCGCGATCCCGGCCGATCACCCGACCCGCCGACTCGCCGCCGATCGCGGCATCCGGGTGGCGAGCTACGCCGAGGCGGTCGGGATGGCGATGCACGGGCGGACCGGGGTCTCGATCGCGGGCACCCACGGCAAGAGCACCACCACCTCGATGCTCGCCCACGGACTGGTGACCTGCGGCCTCGATCCGAGCTTCATCGCGGGGGCCCACTGCCCGCAGCTCGGCGGCGGATGGCGCGTCGGCGCCGAACAGGTCGCGTCCGAGGCCGGCGATGCCCGCCCCGGCGTCTTCGTCGCGGAGGCGTGCGAGTTCAACCGCTCCTTCCACCATCACCGACCGACGATCGCCCTGATCAACAACGTCGAGGAGGACCACCTCGACTTCTACGGGTCGATCGACGAGATCGTGGAGAGCTTCCGGGACTTCGCCCGCCTCCTTCCGTCCGAGCCGGACGGCGGCGCCCTGCTGATCGCCCATGACGGCGCCCACCGCCGCGAGATCACCGCGGGTCTCCGCTGCCGGGTCCGAACCTTCGGATTCTCCCCCGCCGCGGATCATCAGGTCGTCTTCGACGCCGCGGCGGGTCGGATCGGACTCCTCGAGAACGGCATCTGGCTGACGCAGTGGAACACCCGCCTCGCCGGGGACCACAACGCGATGAACGCCGCGGCGGCCGCGATCCTCGGCCACTGGCTCGGCGCCGACTGGGACGACATGGCGGCGGCGCTGGCGGACTTCGAGGGGGTCGATCGCCGCATGCAGCGGCTCGGAACCGTGCCGACCCGGGACGGCGGAGAAGCCCTGGTCATCGACGACTACGGCCATCACCCGAGCGAGTGCGACGCGACGCTCCGCGCCCTGCGGACCCGATTCCAGCCTCGCCGACTGGTCTGTGTCTTCCAGCCGCATCAGCACTCCCGCACCCGGTTCCTGCTGGAGCAGTTCGCGACCGCGTTCGGCCAGGCGGATCTCGTGATCGTGCCGGAGATCTTCTTCGTCCGGGACAGCGAGGAGGAGCGCCGCCGCATCTCCGCGGCGGATCTCGTGGACCGGCTCCGCGCCCGCGGCACCACCGCGATGCACGTCCATCCCTTCGAGGCGATCGTGGAACATCTGGAGGAGGTCCTCCGTG
Source organism: Phycisphaerae bacterium (assembly GCA_030432455.1). Classification (GTDB taxonomy): domain Bacteria; phylum Planctomycetota; class Phycisphaerae; order Phycisphaerales; family SM1A02. The sequence continues at coordinate 1,311 of JAUIHC010000446.1, forward strand.
GCGACGATCTCGTGGTCGTGATGGGCGCGGGCCCGGTCTGGCGGATCGGCCGCTCGCTCGTCGATCGACACGCCGCCGACCGCGACTCGGGGAAGGCGACCGCGCCGTGACCACCAGGACGACTTCCGGACTCTTCGGGGATCTCGCGGTGGACGCCGAGTTCGACGCCCCGATCGGGCGCGACTCGTGGTTCGCGGTCGGCGGCACCGCCGACATCCTGCTGCATCCGCACGATGCGGACGCCCTCTCGGAGATCGTGCGGCGCTGTCGTCGCCAGGGCGTGCCGCTGCGGATCCTCGGCGAGGGCGCGAATCTCCTGATCGACGATGCGGGCGTGGACGGCGTGGTGGTCCGGCTCGACCGCCCCGCCTTCCGCGGACTCGAACGCAACGCCGACGGCGACATCGAGCTGGTTCGCGTCGGGGCCGGCGCGGATCTGGCGAAGACGCTCATGGAGCTCGCCCGCTCCGGGCTCGCCGGACTCGAGGCCCTGATGGGCGTGCCCGCCTCGATCGGCGGCGCGATCCGGATGAACGCGGGCGGCGCCTTCGGCTCGATCGGCGACGCCGTCCATGCGGTCGCCTGCCTCGACGCCCACGGAGCGGCGCGGCTCTATCCCGCGAGCGAGCTCCGGTTCGACTACCGCCGCACGAACATCACGGATCCGATCGTGACCTCCGCGGTCTTCCGGGTCACGCCCGACGATCCGGTCGGTCTCCGAGCCCGCATCAAGGAGATCGCGGCGTACAAGAAGTCCACGCAGCCGCTCGCCGACAAGTCGGCGGGCTGCATGTTCCGCAACCCGACCGACCCCGAGACCGGCGAGCGGACCTCGGCGGGTCGGATCATCGACGAGTGCGGACTCAAGGGCTTCCGGCTCGGCAGCGCCCTCGTCTCGCCGGTGCACGCCAACTTCATCACCGTGGACCGCGGCGGGCGGGCCCGGGACGCGATCCGGCTCGGCGACGAGATCATTCGTCGAGTGCGGGACGCCCGCGGCATCGAACTCGAACGCGAGGTCGTGGTCTGGCGACGCGACGACCACGAGGCGTCCGTCGAATCATGAGCACCACCACGATCACGGTCCTGATGGGCGGCCCCGACGCCGAGCACGAGGTGAGCGTGCAGTCCGGCTCCCGGGTCGCCGAGGCGCTCGCGGGTTTCGACGACTTCGCGGTCCGGTCCCGGATCATCCCGCGGACCGATCGGCCCGACCGCGACGCGCTGGCGGCGATGCTCGACGAGGACGCCTGCGACGCCGTGTTCCCCGTGCTCCACGGGCCCTGGGGTGAAGGCGGCCCGCTGCAGCGGATGCTGGAGTCGATCGGCCGCCCCTTCGTGGGATGCGGCGCCGACGCCGCGGCGATCGCGATGGACAAGCTGACCTCCAAGCGGACCGCCGCGATCGCCGGGCTGCCGACCCCCGACGCGGTCGAAGTCGTCGCGGGACGACCGATTCCGCT
>JAUIHC010000027.1 GCA_030432455.1 Phycisphaerae bacterium
GGACTGTCGATCACCGGCATCCGACCCGCCTGGCACGAGACCGAGAATCGCGGGGTGATCCGGGGGCGACCGTTCAACTCGATCGACGAGGACGGGGCGAGGCAGGTCTGCCTCGTCAACGAGGCGGCGATCGAGGAACTCCGGCTCCCGAAGGAGCCGGTCGGCGAGCACATCCTGATCGGCGGACGACGCCATCTCATCGTGGGGGTGGTCGAGACGATCCAGTCCACGATGTTCGGCATGAACACCTCGAGCGCCGAGATCTTCGTGCCCTTCGCGCTCGCGGCCCGTCTGCAGGACAAGGACTTCTTCTTCCGCGTCACCGCGATGATCCGATCGCCCGAGCTCGCGGAGGAGGCGACCAGCGAGGTCACCTACATCCTGCGGCGCCTCCGCGGCATCGGTCCCGACGATCCCGACACCTTCCGGGTGGCGGCGATCGATCAGTTCATCTCGCAGTTCAAGGCGCTGGCCGCGGGCATCACCGCGATCGCGGGCGGCATCGTCGGCGTGAGTCTCCTCGTCGGCGGCATCGGGATCATGAACATCATGCTCGTCTCGGTCAGCGAACGAACCCGCGAGATCGGTCTGCGGAAGGCCGTGGGCGCCACGCCCGCCGCGGTGCTGCTGCAGTTCCTGCTCGAAGCGGTGGTCCTCTGTCTGGTCGGTGGTGCGGTCGGCGTGCTCATCGGCGAGGCGCTCGCCTTCGGGCTGACGCTGATCCCCGATGCCGGCCTCGACGAGGCCCATGTCCCGCTCTGGGCGATCGTCATGAGCTTCTCCTTCAGTGCCGTGGTCGGCGTCGTCTTCGGCATGTTCCCCGCGATCAAGGCCTCGAGGCTCGACCCCATCGAGGCGCTTCGACACGAATGAACTCCAGAATCCCTCGCGTCACCGTCTCGGTCACCGTCGCCGCCCTGCTGGCGACGGGCTGTTCCCCCGTGGGTCTCCTCGACAACGACACCAGCGACTGGCGTCCCGCCCCGGGTCGGGTGGATCGGATCGATCCCGTCGATCTCGTGGGCCTCAGTCGCACGGAACCGGAGGCTCCCGACGTCGCGGTGGACGAGATGCTCGACGCCGACATCCCGATCGAGCCGGTCGGGTCGGTGGTGCCGGTCGACCTGGCGGCGGTCCGCCGGGCGGTGCTGGAGAACAACCTCGATCTGCGGACCGAGCTCGTCTCCCCCGTGATCGCGCGGGCGAACCTCTCGGCCGAGGAGGCGAAGTTCCAGTCGACCTTCTTCGCGGGCTACACCCGCAACGACCAGGGCGTCGTCACCAACCTCGAACAGGGTGAGCCGACCAACAGCGACGCCTTCAACGCGGGCGTGCGGGTTCCGCTGGCGACCGGCGGCGACATCGAGTTCGACACGCTCTCGACCCGAAGCGATCTCGGCGTGAGTCTGCCCGGCGCGGAACCGTGGGAGTCGAGTCTGCGATTCTCGATCTCGCAGCCGCTGCTGCGGGGGGCCGGTCTGAACGCCAACACCGCAAGCATCCGGATCGCGGGGTGGAATCGGGACATCGCCGACGCACGGCTCAAGCTCGCGGCGATGAGGCTTCTGGCCGACGCCGACAAGGCGTACTGGAACCTCTACGCGTCGTGGGGGGAGTTGGAGGTGCGACGCACGCAGTACGAACTTGCGGTGGCGCAGCTCGGACTCGCCCAGCGGCGGTTCGACGCGGGCGACGCCCCGGAGATCGAGGTGGTCCGAGCCCGGAGCGGCGTCGGTCGCACGCTGGAGTCGATCATCCGCGCCGACGCCTCGCTCCGGATCCGTCAGCGGGCGCTCAAGCGGATCATGAATCAGGCGGTGCTGCCGGTCGATGGTGACCAGGCGCTCGAGCCCGCGACCCTGCCCAATCCGCTCCACCTCGATCTCGACGGCGACGCCCTGGCCGACGCCGCGCTCGAGAACCGCATGGAGATCCTCGAGCTGGAGGTCCAGCTCGCGATCGACGCCCTGACCGTCGATCTTCGTCGCAACCAGGCGCTGCCGGTCTTCGGCCTGGACTACCGCTACTCGCTGGTCGGTGACGACACCGGGTTCGGCGGGTCGTACTCGGCGCTCGGCGACTCGGACTCGCATCGCATCGGCGTCGCAGGCGAGATTCCGATCGGAAACGAGATCCTCGAGAACCGGCTCTCCGCGGCGATCCTCCAGCGGGTGCAGCGACTGGCGACCCGGGACGCCCGGGCCCTCGCGATTCGGACCGAGGTGCTCGATGCCCTCGACCAGCTCCGGCGGGCCTGGCAGTCGATCCTTGCCGCCCGGCTGGAGACACTGCTGGCCGCCCGCACCGCGGCGGGCGAGCAGCGGCAGTTCGAGAGCGGGCTCCGGACCTCGACCGAGGTGCTCGATGCCCAGAGTCGTCTGGCCGACGCCCAGAGCCGCGAGGTGCGGGCGCTGGCCGACTATCAGATCGCGCTGGTGGACATCGCGTTCGCCACGGGCACCGTGCTGGGGCGGACGCAGGTCGACTTCAGGGAGGAGGACGGGCGGATCAAGGCGGTTTCCGCACCCCCCGTGTCGGCGCCGGTCCGGGAGGCCTCCGAGGAGGGTGGGAATCCACCCCAACCTGAGGCGGATACCCCATTGGAGTCGTGATTCCGCTGGTGACTCCGTCTCGCGAGGTGTACTTTCGGGTTCCTCTTCGCGTTGGGGAGTGAGATGTCCGTGGATTCCATTCAATCCAGAGAAGACCGCCGGGACCGCATCCTCGAGGGAGTGGCCGCGGCTGTCGATCTCATGATGGAGGACGACCACTGGCAGGACGCGCTCGACCGCGTGCTCGAGGTGCTGGGGATCGCGACGGGGGTCTCTCGCGTCTACTACTTCGAGATCATGCACAACGGCGGTGGTCGGGCCACGACCTCCCAGATCGCGGAGTGGGTCGCGGAAGGCGTCGAGCCGCAGATCGACAACCCTGATCTGCAGAATCTCGACATGCACGCCATGGGCTTCGGCCGCTGGATGGACCTGCTCGGACGCGGCGAGCCGGTCTACGGCGACATCGCGGAGTTTCCGGAGTCCGAGCGGGCCCTGCTGGAGGCTCAGGACATCAAGTCGCTCATCGTCCAGCCGGTCGTGGCGGGGAGCACGCTCGTGGGGCTGATCGGGTTCGATGCCTGCGACACCACGCTTTCCTGGACCTCCAACGAGGTCGGGGTGTTGCGAATCGCCGCCCGCACGCTGGGGGCGGCCATCCATCGGGACACCCGCGAGCAGGCGTGGCGGCAGACCGAGCAGATGGCGGCGCTCGGTCGCATGGCCTCGGGCGTGGCCCACGATTTCAACAACATGCTGACGGTGGTGTCGGCGAGCCTGCAACTGGCTCGACTGGGACTCGACGGTGGCGACGCCGCGCGTCGATCCGCGTTGTCGAGCCTCGACACCTCGGATCGAGCCGTCGCTCAGGCGACATCGCTGGTCCGCCGCCTGCTCGACTTCGGACGCAGCCGAGGGGGGCGACCCGAGAGGATCGCTGTTCCCGAACTCCTCGGAGACATGCGTTCGCTGATCGAGCAGGCGGTCGGACGCGGCGTGCGGGTGGAGCTGCGATGCGTGTCCGATGTGCCACCGGTCCGCATGGATCCGGTGCAGTTCCGTCAGGTGATTCTCAACCTCGCCGGGAACGCCCGGGATGCGATGCCGGGTGGCGGGCAGATCACGATCGAGGTGTCCACGCTCGCCGACCGTGAGGCGTCCACGCCGTCGGACGGAGCGGGCTGGGTGGTGGTGTCGGTGCACGACGACGGCACCGGCATTCCCGAGTCGATCCGCGAACGGATCTTCGAGCCGTTCTTCACGACCAAGTCGCCGGAGCAGGGGACCGGGCTCGGCCTGGCGACCGCCTATGCCAACGTGCGGGCGGCCGGCGGCCGCCTCACGCTGTGGGACGATCGCCGCTCCGGCACGACCTTCCGAATCGAACTCCCGGCCGACGTCCGATCGATCGACGAGTAGACAGGGGCCCGGCCCCTCCGCCGAGCGCAGGCGGATCTTCGAGGCGGTCCACCGGGGCCGAGCCTTGACGTGTGTGCACCATCAGGGTGGAAGATCGCCCTTGATGGCCCCGAAACATCAAGTCCTACACGGTGTCACGGTGATTGGAATGCCCACGCAGGCTCGTTCAAAACGCGAATTCTGGCGGCATTTCCAAACTCGGCCGCTGAATCCGCTTTGATTCGACGATAAAATTCTCACATGGAGCGAACTTCGCGGCCAAGTCCAATCAGGCAGCTGCTCCACGGGGTCCCCCGTGGCACGCCCTTGGACCTTGTTGACCTCGCCGAGCATGGCGTCGACGCCAAGGCGGCGTCGTTCTACGCGAGGAAGGGCTGGCTCGTCCGTGTCGGCCACGGGGTGTACGCGTTGCCCGGCGACGAGGTGACGGCGCTCAGCGCAGCGCGACTACTCCAGCGTCAGGTCGACGCGCTCCACGTCGGCGGCAAGAGCGCGCTCGCGCTGCACGGGGTGCGGCACAACCTTGCGGTGCGCGAGACCCTCGTCCTGTGGGCGGACCAGCGCTTCGCGTTGCCGAAGTGGTTCGCCACTCGATTCCCCGCGCGAGCGGTGTTCGCAGCGCTGTTCGACGCGCTCGACCCCGATCTCGCCAGAAAGACACTCTCGACGCCACCCGGCGTGCTCGAAGGGCTCCATGTCTCGACCCCCGAGCGTGCCGCGCTCGAGATGCTCTACGACGTCGGCACCCGCGAATCGCTCGATGAGGCACGCGGCGTGTTCGAGGGCCTGCGCAACCTACGCACCGGCGTTCTAGGCGAGCTCCTGTCCGCGTGTACGAGTGTGAAGGCGGTCCGGCTCTTCCTCACCTGGTCGCGCGAGACGGGGCTCGTCGACGTGGACGCGCTTCGCGAGCGCTTCGACCTCCGCGTCGGCAGCGCGTCGCGATGGGTGAACCGACTGCCCGATGGCACGCTGCTGCTCCTCAAGCCCTATGGATAAGGCTTCCATCGAGACCGTTCGGCTCCTGCTCACCGTCGCGCCCGAGGTCTTCCGCGGCGGCGTGTTCGCCATGAAGGGCGGCACGGCGCTCAACCTCTTCGTGCACGACATGCCGCGGCTGTCGGTGGACATCGACCTCGCGTATCCCGCCTGGACAACGCCGCGCGACGAGGCACTGCGGGCAATCGCGGGCGAATTCGCATCAATCGCGCAGCGGCTGGAGCGGCTCGACCTCGATGTGCGAACGATCGGCGCCGCTGGTCTCGGCGAGAGCAAGCTGCTGATCGAGCGTCCGGGCGCCCTGGTGAAGGTCGAGGTGAACCTCGTCTTTCGCGGCACGGTCCAGCCGGTCGAGCACCGGTCTTCACCCAACGCCCAACGATCTCACGAAAGCAAAGCGGCCCCCTTGCGGGGCCGCTGCAGCACCGATCCCACCCAACGCCCAACGATCTCACGAAAGCAAAGCGGCCCCTTTACGGGGCCGCTGCAGCGCTCAAAAATGGAGCCGGGGGGATTCGAACCCCCGTGCCAAGACGTGCTGGACGCCGCCTCTACGCGTGTAGTCCGCCCTTGTTCTCGTTCCCGACCCGGAGGGCGAACGGCCCAAGCCGGGAACAAGGCATGCGAAGTTCTCGATCCGCCGAGGCATGCCAGCCCATTGGATCCAGCCCGATAGTCAGTGGAACCTCACCCCATCGGGCGTCAGGCGAGGTTCCATCGCGGCGATCAGGCCGCGAGAGCGTACTGCGTGTTGGCAGTTGTAAGGTTTGCATCCTTTTTACGTGGCATGGATGCTCCACGACGCGCCACGACGAACAGTCATCGTCCGGTCGATACCAGTCGGCCCCGTATGTCAGAGAGCAGTGCCGCCCGTGAAGAGCGGACCCCGAGTATACGCCTCGACCCCGGCCGACTGATCGCCCGATCGTCGAGATTCCCGCTCGACGCCATCGGATCGTCGGTGGAGAATCCCGGCATGGATTCCGACCGCATCCGCGTGCTCTTCGTCTGCATGGGCAACATCTGTCGATCACCCGCCGCCGAGGCGGTCCTCCTGCAGCGGCTCGCCGACCGGGGGCTCGAACATCGCTTCGAGGTCGAGAGTGCGGGCACCGGCGGCTGGCATGCGGGCGAGGCGGCGGATCCGCGAAGCCGGGCCGAGGGGAGTCGTCGGGGGTATCGCCTGGTCACGCCCGCCCGGCAGGTGACGACCCACGACTTCGAGCGGTTCCATCTGCTCGTCTGCATGGACCTCGAGAACGCGGCGCACCTCGTCGATCGCGGAGCTCCGGACGAGAAGGTCCGGCTGCTCCTCGAGTGGCACCCCGAGGACCGCCACCGAGAAGTACCTGATCCGTATCACGGCGGCCCGGAGGGATTCGAGCACATGTACGACCTGATCGAGGCGGCGATCGACGGGTTGCTCGACGATCTGGTCGCCCGCGGGCGTGGTCGGTCCTGAACCCCGGGCGATCAGCCGTTCCGGGCCGCGAAGTCGCCCATGAACTGCGCCAGCGTGTCGCACCCCGCGGTGGGGAAGGCGTTGTAGATCGACGCTCGAATGCCGCCGACCGACCGATGGCCCTTGAGCCCGTCCATGCCCGCGGCCTTCGCCTCTGCGACGAAGGTCTTCTCGAGCGCCTCGCTCGGGAGCCGGAAGGTGATGTTCATGACCGACCGGCTTCCGGCCCGGGCGTGCCCGCGGTAGAAGCCGCCGCTGCCGTCGATCGCGTCGTAGATCGCGGTCGCCTTGGCGTCGTTGCGGGCCGCCATGGCGGCGAGCCCGCCCTGATCCTCGATCCAGCCCATGACGAGGTTCATCGCGTAGACGCCGAAGACCGGCGGGGTGTTCAGCCGCGAGCCGTTCTTCGCGTGCTGGCGGTAGTCGAGCATCGAGATCGTCTCGCGACAGGCGGTCTCCATGAAGTCCCTGCGGATGATGACGAGGGCGACGCCCGACGGGCCGAGGTTCTTCTGGGCACCGGCGTAGACGAGGGCGTGCTCGGCGATCGGCCACGGACGCGCGAACATCTCGCTGCTCGCGTCGCAGACCAGCGGCGCGGTGGTGGCGGGCGGACCGGCGTAGCGGGTGCCGTAGATCGTGTTGTTCGAGCAGTAGTGCAGGTACGCGGCGTCCGCGGAGAGCGAGAGTTCGTCCGCATCGGGGCAGTGGTCGTACGAGCACGCGTCGCCCTCGAAGGCGACATTGACGGTGCCGAACCTCTTCGCCTCCTTGATCGCCTTGCTCGTCCAGGTGCCGGTGTCGGGGTAGTCGGCGGTGCCGCCCTCGGGCAGGAAGTTCATCGGAATCATGCCGAACTGCATCGTCGCGCCGCCCTGCAGGAACAGCACCTCGTGATCGTCGCCGAGGCCCGCGAGCGACTTCACCCGGGCGGTCGCCTCGTCGAACACCCGGTCGATGACCGGTCCGCGATGACTGTGTTCGAGGACGCCGATGCCGCTGCCGTCGATGTTCCAGACGTCCTCGCGGATGCGCTCGAGGACCGGCTCGGGCATGACGCCGGGGCCGGCGGAGAAGTTGAGGATGCGATCGGTGGTGGTGGTGGTCATGGCGGGCTCGAGGTGGGGCGAAGGCGTGGCGACGGGGGGCGGAGGTCAGTGGGCGGAGATGTCGATGCTGAGGACATTGGGGCGGGCGGCGATCTCGGCGATCAGGCTCTCGCCGGGAACCGCCGACACCCGCAGGCGGGCGGAGGCCGCGGCGCCGCCGGTGAAGATGATGTTCTCCATGTCCTCGACGTTGAGCTCGCCGCGGCTGAGCACCTCGCAGATCGCGGCGAGCACGCCGGGCCGGTTCAGGTGACGCACGGTGACCGTCGCGGCGCCCGACCCTTCGGCGATGTTGATGCAGTTGGGCACGCGGCCGTGTTCGAGGTGCTCGCGCACGATCCGCACCGTCTCCGCGGCGATCGCCTCCTGCGCCTGGTCGGTCGAGGCCCCGACGTGGTGCGTGCCGTAGACGCCCGGCAGCGAGACGATCGACTCGGTGAACTCCCCGGTGCCGCCCGAGGGTTCGTGGGCGTAGACGTCGAGACCGGCGCGGATGCCCTTGTCGCGGATGGCCGCGGCGAGGGCGTCCTCGTCCACGACGGAGCCGCGACTGGTGTTCACGAGGATCGCTCCGGGCTTCATCGCGGCGAGGAACTCGGCATCGATGAGCTTCGCGGTGTCCGCATTGGCCGCGACACTCACGCAGACGACATCGCTCATGCGGGCGAGGTTGTGCAGGTTCTCGCAGGCGTGGCAGCCCGCGGCGGCGGCCCGCTCGTCGGAGATGTTCCGGCTCCACGCGAACGCCCGCATGCCGAAGGCGTTCCCCCGTTCGATGATCGCCTCGCCGATGCGGCCGAGACCGACCACGCCGAGGGTGCGTCCGGCGAGTCCGCTCGCCTTGCCGTATTCCTTCTTGTTCCAGACGCCGTTCCGCAGATCGGCGACCTGATCCGGAATCCGGCGGTCGCAGGCGAGGATGAGTCCCCAGGCGAGCTCGGCGACCGCGAGCGCGTTCTTCCCGGGGCAGTTGGCGACCGGAATGCCCCGTCCGCTCGCGGCGACGACGTCGATGTTGTCGGTGCCGGCCCCGGCGCGGACGATCAGCGCGAGTCGCGCCGCCGCCTCGATCGCGTCGGCCTTGACCTTGGTGGACCGCACGATCAGGACCTGCGGGTCGTGCGTCCGGATCGCGTCGGGCAGCGTGTCGGGGTCGAGGGCGGGTTCGCAGACGACGCGATGTCCGAGCGACTCCAGCGTGGCGATGCCCGAGGCGTCGAACTTGTCGGCGATGAGGATGACGGTGCCTGCCTCCGCGCCGGCGGTCGCGGGGTCGGTGGACTCGATGGTGGCGGTGGTCATGAGGTCGCGGTCTCCCGTGCGGTCTCGAAACGATGGGCGAAGAGCCCGCTGCGCAGCTTGGGCTCGAACCACGTGGACTTCGGCGGCATGATCTCGCCCGCATCGGCGACGCGGAGCAGTTCGGCCATGGTGGTCGCGTGCATCGCGAAGGCGATCGCGGCGTCGCCCGACGCGACCCGTCGCTCGAGTTCGCCGGTGCCGCGGACGCCGCCGACGAAGTCGATGCGGGGATCGGTGCGGGGGTCGCCGATCCCGAGGATCGGTCCGAGCACGCGATCCTGCAGCAGGGCGACGTCGAGGCACGCGATCGGGTCGTCGTTGGGGATGGAGTCGGTCGGGAAGGCGAGGAGGTGCCAGCCGCCCTCGAGGAAGACCGCGACCTCGCCGTGTCCCGGCTCGGGAACGACGCCCGCCTCGAGCGGGGTGACCGTGCCGACCTCGGCGAGGCGGGCGAGGACACTGGCGGGGTCGAGTTCGCCGAGATCCCGAACCAGTCGGTGGTAGGGGAGGATCTCGAGCTCACCCTCGGGGAAGATCGCGGCGAGGATGCGGTTGTACTCCTCGCCCCCGTCGTGATCGGGGTTGGCGGCGGCCCGCTCGGTGGCGGCCCGCTCGCCCGCGGCGGAACGGTGGTGACCGTCGGCGATGTAGAGCTCGGGCACCCCGGCGAAGAGTCGCACGAACCGTTCGGGGTCGCGGACCTTCCAGAGGGTGTGGGTCACATCGTCGCGCACGAAGTGCACCAGAGGCCGATCACTCGTCGCCTCCACCAGCGCCATGCGGATCTCGTCGGCGGCCTCGACCTCGTCGCGGAAGGCGAGGAAGACGCCCTCGGCGTGGACGCTCGAGACGAGCAGGTGCCGGGTGCGGTCGTCCTCCTTGTCCGGGCGGGTCTTCTCGTGACGGCGGATCCGGCCGTCGCGGTACTCCGCGGCATCCACGGTGCAGACGAGGCCGAGCTGGCGGCGGCCCCGCCAGACGAGTCGGTAGGCGAACATCGTGGGCTCGTCGTCCTCGACGAGGTGACCTTCGGCAAGGAGCCGCTCGATGGCCGCCAGTCCCTGGTCGTAGACCTCGTCGGCGTGGGGGTCGATGGCGGGGTCGAAGTCGATCTCCGGTCGGATCACATGCAGATAACTGTGGGGGATGCCCTCGGCGAGGCTCCGGGCCTCGGCGGTCGAGATGACGTCGTAGGGCGGACAGGAGATCTCCGCCGCGAGGGGCGGGGTCGGGCGGATCGCCTTGAACGGATGGATCGTGCTCACGCTCGGCTCCCGGGAGTGGGGGCCGCCGTCGGCCCCGGTCGTGCTACGCGGTCCGCATGGTACGACGGCGGGGGGCCGTCTCGTCGGCTCCACCCGAGGGCGTGAAGCATTCTCCGCCGCCCGCCACCGCCGCCCTCGGATCCGCGGAGCAGGGATCGGGGAAAAAGTGATGGAGGACTGTGCGAGGGATTCCGATAGAAACTCGGCCCGGACGACTTGTCCGGGTCGTGGATGGGCGGCCGAGAGACCGCCGATCCACCCGGGAATCGCCACGGTGGGCGTGGCGGATCCCTCGACATTCCCTGTGCAGAGAGACCAGACATGGACCATCGTGCCGCCGAACTCCCCGGATTCGCCTCGGGATCGCTGTTCACCGCCGCCACCCGCCCCCTTCCGGGCAGTGCCACGGCCTTCCATCTGGATGGCGACCGCTTCGGGGTCATGCACGATCTGATCGAGCTCGCGATCTCGGAGGAGGCCCTCGAGGCCCGAGCCCTCCAGGCGGTCCCCACCGGCTCGCGGGTGAGCCTCGGATTCGAGGCTCCCGGCACACCGGCTCGTCAGGGCGAGGTCGTGGCGTGCGATCCCTGCGGTGACGGCTTCCGGGTCGGCATCCGGCTCGCGACGGCGGCCTGAGCGTTCGGACCTCGCGTCCCACCACCCTGCATCACTCGGTCTCGACGCCCCTCCCTCGCCTGCATCAGGCGGCGGAGGGGCGTCGCTCTGTACCGGTCCTGCCGCCTGTGCGGTCGGGCGAAGGTCCGCGAGCCATTCGATCGGTGCGACGAGGACGCCCGTGGTCGAGTGCGAGCCCGCGATGGCCGACGATCAGCGGACCGGGCAACCGCCCGGCCGTGGAACCGGCTGTCCAAGGAGGGACGGACACTCGGATCCACGAATGCCCGATCGATCGCGGTGCGGACGGTCGGGTGCTTGTCGGGGCGGACGCGAACGCGTCCGCCACCAGTCTTCCGGCGGACACCGACTCGGGTCCGCGCCAGCTCGCCCGCACGGTGCGGACGAATCGTTTCGGTGCCTCGCACGCAGTTGAGGAGTTGATCAACATGAACACCCGTCGCAACCCCGTGAAGCGTGGCTTCACCCTGATCGAGATTCTGATCGTCGTCGTGATCCTCGGCATTCTCGCCGCGATCATCGTTCCGCAGTTCACCGACGCCGCGCAGGACGCGGGCGTCTCGAGCGCCCGCAGCCAGCTCCAGACCATGCGGTCGCAGATCGAGCTCTTCCGCGTCCAGAACAACGGTGCGGCGCCCGCCGACGACGGTGCCGGTGCCGGTCCCTGGAACGCCCTGGTCACCGCCAACTACATCCGTTCGGCTCCGAACTGGCCCGCGGGCTTCGCGTCGGAGTACGACGCCGCCACCGGCGCCCTCAACCTGACCTTCACCGGTTCGCCGATCCCGGACGTCGACAACAGCGGCGCGGGCGACGCCACCGACGTGACGGCCATCGAAGCCTGGTGATCCACCTCGGACCACTCGACCTCGTGACCCCGGCCGACAGGCCGGGGTCACGTTTCCAAGCGGGCCGGATGCCCGCGTCGGGCCGGATCGCCTGATGTCGCGAACGGTCATTCCTTCCGGGGTCGTGGAGGCCGGAGCCTCCCGAAGAAGGAGTCAGATCCAGATGTCGATGCGTTCTTCCGTCCTCGGATCCACGAACCCGATCCCGGCTCGCCGCGGATTCACCCTGATCGAGATCCTGATCGTGGTCGTGATCCTGGGCATTCTCGCCGCGATCATCGTCCCGCAGTTCTCGGATGCCCAGTCGCTCTCGCGGGCGACCGCGATGCGGACCCAGCTCAACACGATCCGCGGTCAGGTCGCAGCCTGGCGACTGCAGAACGGCAACGAGGTGCCCGGCGGGTCCGGAAGCACCGCGACCGAGATGATGCGGACGCTCGTGGAGGACGGCTACCTCGTCCGCACGGTCTTCGCCTCCACCGGCTTCGAGTGGGTCTGGAATCCCGTGACCTGCGAGCTCGATCTCCGGTACGACGTGGCGATCGATCCCAGCATTCCCGACGCCGACGGCGACGGTGACGGCGACGACGACGACGTCGCGGCGATCGCGGCCTGGTGACCCGTCGGATGCCGACGCCCACCGCCGATCGTCCCTCGCCCGGACGGGCGGTCCGGATCGCGCTCTTCGGGCTGCTGACCGCAGGCGTGGTCTCGGCAGTGGTGGAGCACGAGCGGATCGAGCCCGTCGCCGGCGATCTCGAGCTGGCGATTCCCGTCCCCGGTTCGGCCCGACTGGTGGATCGTCGCATCGACCGGAACACCGGGCGTTCGATCGCGGTCATCGACGTCGATCCGACCACGCCCCCGACCTGGAGCGACGTCTACGTCGTCGTCCGTCGTCACGCCCTCCCCGGCGTCCTGCTGAGCTACGCGACCGAGCCCGCCGACGTGCCCGACTCCTCCGAGTCGATCGACGCCTGGCGGGCATTCGCCGCCGGATCGAGCGTCCGGCTGGAGCCGCATCCCGATCTTCGCAGTGCCCGAGCCGTGATGGAGGCGGGCGTCGGTCGGGGATCGTCGTCCGGAAACCCGACGAGAGGTCCTTCTCTCGCGGTCGAGGCGGATCCTGGTCCGATCGAACCTCGCTGATCGTCCGTTTCCCCGAAGTCCGGCCGCGCCGATGCCGATGACCCTCGGTCCCCATCCGCCTGGAGCTCGTCATGGATCAGTCTCGATCGCTGCGAACCCTGCTCGTCGTCAACTCGCTGCTGGCGGGTGGTCTGCTCTGGACCATCGCGGTCGGTGATCGCGGCCTGCTTCCAACCGCCGAGGCGGCGCCTCAGTACCGCTCGAGCCGGGCGCCGGATCCGCCCGAGGCCCTCACCGGCGTCGGCAACGCGCCAGCCCGTCAGCGGGCGCAGATGATCAAGCATCTCGAGGATGTCTCGAAGCGGCTGGAGAAGATCGAGGCCGCGATCGCGTCCGGGGATCTCGAGGTCCGCATCCGCAACGTGGACGATCTGGCGATCGACTACGACCGACTCGCCCGGGCGATCCGGGATGCCGCCGGCGACTGAGCCGGCCGAGGGGGTTCGCATGCGACGACGACGCGCCTACACGCTCATCGAACTGCTCATCGTGGTGGCGATCCTCGGGCTCTCGGGGGCGCTGCTCGTGCCACGGCTCGTCGATGCCGACACCTTCTCGGTGCAGGCGGCGGTGCGCTCCGTGGTTGCCGACATCACCTTTGCGCAGACCGATGCGCTGGCGATGCAGCGGATCCGCCGGGTCCAGTTCCTGCGGGACGCCAACGACCGGGTGCACGGCTACGCCATCCTCGCCCCGACCGACCAGAACGCCTACGACACGGTGTTCGACGCCGCGAACGCGGAGTATCTCGACAGTCCGACCACGGTCGGATCCGACGGCGTCTTCATCGTCGACTTCGACGCGGACGACCGGTTCTCGGGCGTGGAGATCGAGTCGGTGAACTTCGGTGGTCGAGACTGGGTCGCGTTCGACGCGCTCGGCGGGCCGCTGGCCGCGGCCGGGCAGCCTCTGGCCGGTGGCGGCGAGATCCGGATGCGCGGCGAGAGCGGCGCCTATCTGATCCGATTGAGCGGTTTCACGGGAAAGATCACCGTCGAATCGATCGATGAGTGACCGGTAGGGGGGGCTCGCGACACGGCGTCGCGGGCCGCGACGTCGGCCGACGAGCCGACCCGGTCCCGGAGGTCGATCCCATGCCCAACGTGCTCTCCTGGCTCGGTCGATCGGTGCCCCCGATCGGCATCGAGATCGGCGCGTCGGCCATGCGACTGGTTCAGCTGGACTCGACCAGGTCCGACGGCGTGCGGCATGCCGCGGTCATCCACCGCGATGCGGACGGCCGCTTCGATGTGGCCGAGATCCGTCGCGCCGGTCGTGGTTTCGCAGGGTGCGATGCGGTGATCTCTCCACCTCGGACGTCGCTGACCGTCCGACCGGCCCGGCTGCCGATGCTCGAGGGCGAGGAGCTTCGCGACGCCGCGCGGTGGGAGGCGGCCGGACACCTGGAGCTCGACGGCCGCGATGTGGTCGCGGAACCGATTCTGGTCGGCCGGTCCGCGCAGGAAGACGGACGTCTCGAGATGCTGCTGGTGGCGGGGACCGCCGCGACCATCGAGTCCGCGCTGTCTCCGCTGTGTGACGCGGGCCTTCGGCCGATCGCGGTCGAGCCGGCGTTCCTCGGCGCCGGGCGGGCGCACGCGATGCGTTCCCGTCGCGATGTCGAACGGGAGGTCGTGCGGATCGTCATCGATGTGTCCGATCAGGACTCGTGGATCACCGTCATGCGCGGCGACGGCGTGGTCTTCGCCAAGCAGGTCGATGTCGGTGGCGCCACCTTCGATCGGGAGATCGCCCGGGACCTCGGCATCGACCAGGCCGAGGCCGCGACCACCCGGCGTGAGGTCTCGGCCGGACGGTCCGACGGCCTGGTGACCGGTGCGGTGGCCGAGGCGGTCAGACGAGCCGCGACGGGCCTCGCCGAGGAGACCTCCATGGCGCTGCGGTATGCGACGGTGGCGGCTCGCCTCTCCCGACCGGTCGCGGTGCATCTTTCGGGCGAGGCCGGCTCGACCCCCGGACTCGAGGGCGTGATCGGCCGGGCGATGCCCGGCGTGTCGGTCGAACGGGATCGGGTGTTGGAGGATCGATTGAACGCGATCGTCCGTCTGGTGGGCGATGGCGGCCCCGCCTCGGGGTGGGCGACGGCGCTCGGCCTGGCCCTGCGACCGGCACCGGCGAAGGAGGAGGCGGCATGAGCATGAGACGTATGGATCTTCGCCCGGAGTCGGTCCGGACCCGGGTGCGGGAGTCGCGCGAACGCTCGCTGATCTCGCGATGCGCCGGCATCGCCGGATGTCTGCTCGTCGTGGCGTGGTCGGTCGGCGGGCTGCGTCTGGGAGCCGCCCGACGCAT
>JAUIHC010000447.1 GCA_030432455.1 Phycisphaerae bacterium
CGCTGGGCAGCAGCAGACTCGGGACCGGGGTCGTTCCACCAAGCCCGCCCACGATCACCTGCTGGTCGGAGATGTCCCAGGCGAACCCCGGTCCGTCGGCGAGGGCGTGCAGTCCGGCGGGAGGCCCTCCCGCAACATCCTCGCGGAGCGACACGAACGGCGAGGGCAACGAAGGGGCACCCACCAGTCTCGTACCGACGACATCTCGTCCGGCGTTCCAGCCCAGGGTTCCGAGGTCGAAGTTCGGGGGCGTCACCTCCTTCAGATACCCGGCTCGGGCCAGGACACCGCGGGGAGCACCCGTCCCGATCAACGCCACCGCCCTCGGATGCCAGCGAACCGTGTCTCCCGGGACCGACTGCGGACCGGCGGCGGCCACGCTCACCACACCGAGCGCGGCGAGCGCCCCCCTTCTCGCTCGTCCGGGAGGTCGAGGCCGTCCGGCTCTCGTGCTCATGGTCCAGTTCCTTTCGCCGATCGTCTCGAGCGTCCCCGCTCGGACCTCGCCGCCTGGTGTCGCCAGGGACTCCGAGAAAGAGACGCTCCGTTCGCGTCAGCGCCCCGGAAATACGCGGTTTTTTGGAATTCCTCCGGCGTCGCCCTCACCGCCACCGACCCGCCGCCCGTGACGCCGGACCTCGATGACCTATTCTTCACCCCCATGCCGACCCGATTCACCGGACGCCTGCTCGCCCATCTCGCGCATCAGGGGTATCGCCCCTCCACGCTCGAGGACATCGCCCGCCAGATGCAGGTGCCTGCGGACGAGGGCGAGATCTTCATCCTCGCGGTCGAGCGGCTGGAGGAGTCGCATCAGGTCGAACTCGGCACCGACGACAAGCTGCGTCTGGCCACCTACGGCGACGAGATGACCGGCACCATCAAGGTCACCGCGAAGGGCTTCGCCTTCGTACGGCCCGACACGCCGATGCGCGACGGCGACCTGTTCATTCCGCCCGGCGACACGGGTGACGCGATCACCGGCGATCGCGTGCGGTGTCGGGTGTTCAGACGGAACGACCAGAAGTTCCGAGGTCGAGGCGCCGCCGAGGTCGCCCGTCGGGGCTGCGTGGGACGCGTGGTCGAGATCGTCGAACGCGGACGCACCACCTTCACCGGCGTCCTCGAACAACGGGGCCGGAACTTCCTGATCGAACCCGACGGCACCGATCTCAAGGGTCCGGTCGTCGTGCGCGATCCGCACGCGAAGAACGCGAAGGCGGGCGACAAGGTCGTCTTCGAACTCGTCATCCATCCCGACGAGCACGGCATGGGCGAGGCGGCGATCACCGAGGTGCTCGGCACCGCGGGCGAACCCGACGTCGAGACCGCGGCGGTCATCGCGAACCATGGACTCCGCGAGGCGTTCGACCCCGCCGTTCTCGACGAGGCCCGCGCCGCGGCCGCCCGCTTCGAGGAGGAGTTGGAAGACATCGGCGACGACCGCGAGGACCTGCGCGACCGCTTCATCTTCACGATCGACCCGCCCGACGCCCGCGACTTCGACGACGCGATCTCGATCGACTTCGACGCCGAGGAAGAGATCTGGGAACTCGGCGTCCACATCGCCGACGTCGCGCACTTCGTCGGGCACCGCACCGAGATCGACCTCGAGGCCGAGCGTCGCGGCAACAGCGTCTACCTGCCGCGTCGCGTGCTGCCGATGATCCCCGAGGTCCTCTCCAACGGCGTGTGCAGTCTGCAGGAGGCCGTACCGCGGTTCACCAAGAGCGCGTTCATCCGGCTCGATCGAAAGGGCCGAGTGCTCGACACCCGGCTGTCGCGCACGATCATCCGATCTCGCAAGCGGCTGACCTATCTCGAGGCCCAGGCCCTCATCGACGGCGATCAGAAGACCGCCCGCGAACACGCCCGCACCGAGCCGATCTACGAACCCGATCTTCTCGAAGCCCTGCTCCGCGCCGATCAGCTGGCGAAGATCATCCGCCGCCGCCGACTCGAGCACGGCATGCTCGTCCTCGGACTCCCCGAGTTCGAGCTCGTCTTCGACGAGGACGGCCATGTCATCGACGCCCATCCCGAGGACGACGCGTACACGCACACGATCATCGAGATGTTCATGGTCGAGGCGAACGAGGCGGTCGCGCGGACCTTCGCCAACCTGCAGGTGCCGCTCCTGCGGCGCACGCACCCCGAGCCGACCTTCCACGACATCGAGGAGTTGCGACAGTACGCCCGCATCGTCGGCTTCAACCTGCCCGAGGAACCCGACCGCACCGACATCCGGGCGCTGCTCGATGCGACCCGCGACAGTCCGGCGGCCCGCGCAATCCACTTCGCGGTGCTGCGGACGCTGACCAAGGCGACGTACTCACCGGCACTGGTCGGTCACTTCGCGCTCGCCAGCGACCACTACGCGCACTTCACCAGTCCGATTCGGCGGTATCCCGACCTCACGGTGCACCGCGCGATCGACGCGTTCCTCGACCACACGAACAACGGCCGGAGTTCGCTCGGCGGCAAGGCGCGGGATCGCATGCGGGGACTGCTCGACGGCGACGACCGCGTGCTCGACGAGGGCCGTCTGCTGGAGATCGGGCGGCACTGCTCGGACACCGAGGTGGCTGCCGAGAAGGCCGAGCGCGAACTCAGGTCGTTCCTCGTGCTGCAGTTCCTCGCAGAGACGCACCTCGGGGACGAACTCCCGGGCATCGTCACCGGGGTCCAGCCGAGCGGCGGGGTCCATGTGAGCCTCGACCGCTACCTCGTGGACGGCCTCGCCCGGACCTCGGACATCGGTGGA
>JAUIHC010000448.1 GCA_030432455.1 Phycisphaerae bacterium
CGCCGCCGCCTCGCCCGCCGGGTACGCGATCTGGTTCTCGTGCATCGACAGCACGAACGGTCGATTTCTCAGGACCGCCGGCACCGTCGCGCGAAGGTCGGACATCGACAACATGCCGGTCGCGAAGACGGCATCGACATCGCCGACCACCATCGCGGGATCCGCCCGGAGCGCCGCCGCGAACTGCAACGCCGCGTGGCGAAGCCTCCAGCGGGGGCCTCGGCCCGGCAGCGTCCGCCACATCCAGTCGAATCGTGCGTGACGCTCGATCGACCGCCGCACGGCTCGGTGCGAGCCATCGTCCCAGGGCTGGAAGGCGAGGATCCGTCGCGACATCCGCGAGAGTCTACGACCCCCCCACCGGGATTCGTACACTGCTCCGATGCCCGAGCCCACCCCCGACACCCTCATGCCGCTCTGCTCGGTCTTCCGCCGATTCCTGCGGAACCAGGGCCTCAAGTACACCGTCGAGCGGGCGGACGTCCTCCAGGCGATCATCGACCACGACGGCCCGTTCGAGGCCGAGGAACTCCTGCTCGACATGCGTCGCCGCGGCCATCGCGTGTCGAAGGCGACGATCTACCGCACGCTGCGACTGTTGCAGGAGGCGGGCATCATCACCCAGGCGCTCTTCGACTCGAAGCAGGCCCACTTCCAACTCATCTACGGCAAGCAGCCGCGCGACGTCATGGTCTGCATGCGGACCGGGCGGACCATCGACTTCCACAGCGAGGAGCTCTCCGCCCTGCGTGATCGCATCTGCCGGGAACTCGGCTGGAAACCCGTCGGTCACCGCTTCCAGATCTTCGCGATGAGCCCCGAACGCACCGAAGGCGAACAAGAAGCCTGACCCGCCCAACGCCCCAACCACCACTCCCGATTCTCCGTCCCCCATTCTCTTCCCCTGCCCCCGCCCGCCATGCTCCCCACCCAGCTGATCCGAATCGACTCACCCGACGAGGAGACGACCGAGCGCCTCGGCGAGATCGTCGCGGAGGTCGCGGGCCCCTCGACCGTGATCGCCCTCGAAGGGGAGCTCGGGGCCGGCAAGACCCGCTTCGCCCGCGGACTCGCCCGCGGACTCGGACTCGATGCCGACGACATCTCCAGTCCGACCTTCGTGGTGCACATCGAACACCTCGGACCGGACGACGTCGCGTTCAGTCATCTGGACGCCTACCGGCTCACCGGCGAGGACGAGCTCGAGTCGATCGGCTTCGACGAACTGGTGCGCGATCCACATCGGCTCGTGGCGATCGAGTGGGCGTCCCGCATCGACGGCGCCCTGCCGAACAACCGCATCGACGTCCGGATCGCGCACGGCGCCGCCGGCGAACGCCGCGTCACGATCCTCGACGCCCGGCCGGACGAGAACGATCGTCGCCGACTCGCCGACGCCCTGGAGGCGCGGGCCGCCGCGTTCATCACGCCGCTCGGCAGCGAGCGGCGATGCTCGACCTGCAACGTGCTCGTCGAGCAGGACACGCACCGTCCGTTCTGTTCCTCCCGGTGCCGACTCGCCGATCTGGAACGCTGGTTCCAGGGCGAGTACTCGATCAGCCGACCGCTCGACGAGCAGGACGACCTCGACCAGGACGGGTTCTAGACCGGGGAGTCGGTCGGTCCCGGGGACCGGCCCGAGGCCGCCTCGCCGCCGCGATGTTCCCAGCCGAGATGGTCGATCCGCTCGCGACCGGCACCGCCGTGGCCCTCGATCCACACCGCACCGACCTCGCCCGCAGCGGGTTCGACCACGCGACCGACGACCGTCACCGGCACGCCCGCGACCGATCCGGGCGGTGGCCGCCGACACGCGAAGAGCAGCTCGTAGTCCTCACCGTCCCCGACCGCGGCCCTCCAGTCGCAACCGTCGTGTCGTGGAATCGCCGACGCGTCGATCACGCCCGCGACGCCCGACATCCGCACCAGTCGCGAGGCGTCCTGAGCCAGACCATCGCTCAGGTCCATCATCGCGACGAGATCGGCACCGAGCCCGGACGCCAGTTCGATCGCCGCCTCGATCCGCGGCTCGAAGTCGAGATGTCGGCCTCGGCCGTCGGGGAGCAGACTCCCGCCGAGCCGACCGGTCACCGCGAGCAGATCGCCCGGACCGACGCCCGCGCGGGTGACGACCCGACCGCCCGGCAAGGCCGGAACCGCAAGAATCGTCACGCTCACCACGGTCGGCCCGTCGTCGATCGCATGCGTCGCCAGATCACCTCCGACGAGCGGCGCGTTCCACGCGATCGCCGTCTCGTGGAGACCCGCGTGCAGCCGAGCCGCCCACGCCTCGTCCCGAGTCGGGTCGAGCGTCGCGGTCGCGATCGTGGCGAGCGGACGCGCCGCCATCGCCGCCACATCGCTCAGGTTCCGCAGCATCGCCTTGCGACCGATGGCGAACGGGTCCTCGTCGCCCCGCACATGACGACCGACCACCACCTGATCCGCGCCGACGAGCAGACCGTCACCCGACGCCGCCCCCGCCCGCACGCCGCCCAGCACCGCGAGATCGTCGCCCGGCCCGACGATGACGCCCGCCGGCAGATCGCGGCCGATCTCCGCGAAGCGTGCAAGGAGCGCGTTCTCGCCGAGCGGATCGCTCACGCCCCGACGCCTTCGTGGATCGGCGCGGTGGCCGCCGCCGCGTCGATGGCGCCGGCGAACCGTCGAAGCAGCGCGGCGTGGCGGGCCGTCGCGCCCTGACGCTCGCGAATGCGGGCCCGCCCTCGCTCGATCATGCTCGTGCGGGCCGCGTCGTCGG
>JAUIHC010000028.1 GCA_030432455.1 Phycisphaerae bacterium
CCCGACCGACGCGGCACCGTGCACCAGCTCCTCCGGCATGCTCGCACCGCGGAGAAACGAGAACGCACTGCACACCACGAGATCGACATAGCCGTTCGGAGCAGGGGACGGATTCGCCTCCGCCTCTGATCTGTCCGTCGAATCGGGCCGAGAGGACACTCCGGAGATCTGCGTCGGCGCGGACGTGGACGGCGACATGAATGCGGACGGCGAACCGGGGGGCGCGACCGATCGGCTGATCGGCCGCTGACCGTCGTCGGCCCGGTCAGGTCGCGTCATGCCCAGACCCCCTGCAGAAACCACCGCCCACTGGAGGAGGCTCGAAAGATCCAGGCCATCCCCCCGGAGACCATCCCCCCAGAGGCCATTCCCCCAGAGGCCATCCCCCCGGACGCGATCCGCACACTCCAATACGCGCGGTGCGGAAGCGGCGAGCCATCCACGGGATGATCGGGCATTCCCGCTGATGTTCGAGACGAGGATGGACCGGCGTCATCGCCCGTCGAGGGAGCCACCGGACCGATCGCGGATCGCCACCACGGTGCCCCGATCCGCTCCGGGCCGACCGCTGCGACGATCTTCAGATCCTCGCCCCGCCAACGGATGTCGATCGGCCTTCCCTCGATCTCCCGAACCCCGATCGGTTCCGGAGGATCCAACCAGACCGTGGGCCGTGGTCCCCGTGGAGACGCCATGTGACGCAGCCGATCCTCCAATCGGCGTTCCTGCGTCGCCCCGATCTCTTCCGAGCGATCGAGAGGCACCAGACGCAGACGATCCTCCGGCACATGACCCGCGACCGGATCCGCTCGTCGAACGCCTCCCGAACCGAGCCGAACTTCCACCAGATCGATGAAGGCGGCCAGTGATTCCTCGTCGGCCGCGTCGTCGGCGTCCCGGGTGCCCTTGCGGGCCACGCCGCGCCCGACCTCCGAGCCCGCCCCGACCACGCCCGGCAGCATCGCCCCCGACCGACGGCGCAAAGGCCGGTGCCGGACGGCGTCGAGTTCGATCGCATCGAGGCCCGTGTCGAGGGGCACCCGGTCGAGGATCGGTTCGAGCACCGACCAGAGGTGACCGGGCCGCCGAGTTGAACGAGCCAGCTCGATCTGATCGATCCACGGTGCCGAATCGGGCGGCTCGACCCGGAGCCGAAGACTCCGGACACCCGCCCCCGCGTCGCGCAGCCGCGAACACAGCGACTCGACGAGTTCGATCACCGCGAGTTCGACCGCCTCTCGGGCACGCACCGGCCCCATGAACTCCCGGCGGACGAGCATCGGCACGACCGGTCGGACCACCGTCACACCGGATTCGTGGAAGGCATCCCCTCCTCGCCCGATGACCTGATCGAGTCGGCGACCGACCGCCACCCCGTAGCGGGCGGGCAACGCCATGCGGGGCAGCCTGCGCAGATCGCCGACCCACCGGACATTCACCTGATGCAGCCGCTCGACGATCCCCGCCTCGAGTCCCAGCGATTCGACCGGCAGCGGATCGAGTGCCGCCCATACCACCGAGGTCGCGCCGGACGGAATCACCCGACGATCATGTCGGCCCGCACGATCGGACTGCAGGGAGGTCGGGCGCCACCTCGCCCACGCCCGGGCGGGTACGACGCCGTCGGCGATCGCGACCCGCGCCGTGATTCCCACGGATCGGAACGCCGCCTCGATGCGATCGAGCAGTCCCGGCTCGCCACCGATGCGAACCATCCACCGCTCGCATCCATGAATGTCGAGCAGAATGCCGCGAGAGCCATCCACGGCGGCGATCGGTGCGAATCGCAGGCATCCGATCGCGAGTCGTTCGAGGGCCGTCGCATCACGCCCGGGCGTGGCCGCGACGGCGATGACCGACGGGGAGTCATCGCTCGACGCCGGTTCGCGGCGCCGACGCTCGACGAGGACATCCTCGGCCACGCTCCCCCGCGCGAGCGCCATCGCCTCGACCATCGCCATCTCGGGACGGACCCCTCGATCATGCGCCCGAGAACAGCAGTCCCTCACGATCCGCCGACCATGACGCTCCTCGAAGACGAGCACCGCGGCCTCGTCGCTGCCGACGGCGGCCGCTGGCCGGCCATGGCGGCGACTCCGGGTCCGTTCGGCCCGGCGGTGATGACGACGACGCGCCAGATCCGACGGGAGCGACGGCAGGTCGATCGCCACGATCCGGCGTCGGTGCCTGCTCGGCTCGCTCGACGGTGATGCGGGCGTCGCCGGAGGCGGGGTTGGATGTCGGGTGACGAACGAGGGATCGTTCATGACGCACCTCCGAAGCATGATGTCCAAGGGAAGCGACGCCCGACGAGGCGGTCGCCGCCGAGGTGACGGCCGGGGTCAGCACGGCTCGAATCACCAGACCGGTCGGATCGCCGCGACCCCCGATCGCCGCGGTCTGCGGCATGCGCACGCGATCCAGACGCCATCGCCAGGAGGGCGGCTCGTCGAACGACCGGCATTCGTGATCGGGACCGATGATCCATCGGGTCGTGGCGGCGGTCCGACACCGTCGATCGGACGGCGGACGCATCAGAATGATCGTGATCGGCGGATGCCCGGCCTCGGTCCGCGCGGCCATCGCGATCTGGAGTCGCCGCGTGTCGAGCAGCGAGAAGCCTCGGCCGTCGGCGACGACGGCGTCGATCGCCGACGATCGAACGGCCTGTTCGACGCACCAGCGCCGGATCGCGGGATCGTGGACGCTGCGAAGGTGGATCGAGCGTGCGACAAGACCCGGATCGACCGAGGCGGCTCCCGAATCCAGAGACACGCGATCCAGAGACACGCCATGCAGGGCATCCCACATCGGCCGAGCTCGATCACCCGTGATCCAGACGGCACGCACGGCACCGCGGCCTCGGGTCGCGTGATCGGCCCACCGCCGCTGAAGAAGCGCGCACGCGGACCCGACGCAGGGAATCCAATGACGATCCTCGCATCTCGTGGATGCGGCCCCTGTTCCGAGGCAGGCACGGTCGGAACCGACAGGATCATCGATCATCCACCGAGCGGCATCGCCGACGAGTTCGTGGATCGCCGAGACGACCAACCCGCCACCGAGTCGATCATCGATCCCATCCGCCGCGTCGGGGTCAGGATCGGCATCCCCATCCACGACGACCTTCCAGCCGAGGGCGAACCGCGGCGGGGGCAGCGATCGTGACGACGATGCCCATGACGACGACGCCGAGCTCGGGATCGCCACGCCTGCGGCCGAGTCGCCCGACGACTCCGCGTCGTCCGACGGCGCCGCCGCCGTGACCGTCTCCACACCCGCATCGGCGTCGATGTCGGCCAGCCGCCGACGCCACGCCTCGAGAAGTCGACGGCGCCGCGACCAACCACCACCACCACCACCACCACCACGACTGCCACCACGCCCCCCCATCCCGGATCCATCCGACGCGGCGAGCATGTCGAGTCGATCCCCCGACACCTGAACGATCGCCTCCCGCAACCCGGCCAGCACCGACTCCCGAGTGGTTGACGGCGTCTCACCGCTCCGGCTCCGCTCCCGGGATTCGTCGCGGTCGTGACACGCCTCTTCCTGATCCGAGGGTGATCTGGAAGATGCCATGCCGGACGCGAGGTCCGACGATCTGCATGACGCGGCCGAGGTGGTGAGCGATCTGGACATGCGATGCGACACCCGTGGCGTCGTGGCATGCCACGACGCTGGAATCGATGAGACGAAGACATCGGCCCCGCGAACTCCGACGAGCGTCCGACGACCGATTCGGCGCGATCACCGATCGAACGCCCTGCGGACGCACCGAGACGCACCGGACCACTCCCGTGGGCCCGGAGAGACCTCGACGGCCGACCATGATGCACACGGTCGCCCGCCGTCCCTGACCATCCTTGGTCGGTTTTTGTTAGGGTATCTTCAGGCGGCCCCGCGTCAAGCCTCCGCGTCGAACAAGCCCGGTGATTCATGCGGACCACGGGTCCGGGACTGCCGAGGCATCGGCTCGGGATCGAGTGTGACGGGATCCAGAAGGTCGGGTCCATCCTGGGACGGACGATTCACCCGCGTCGAGACCGGATGCATGTGCAGCCTCACCTCCGGGCAGGGTCGCAGCATCTGCTGCAGTTCATCCGCGGATGGCCCGCCTTCGGTGTCCAGCCGATGATCGAGCCAGCGACCGCGGTCGGGACCGTCGAGCACGACCGGCATTCGATCGTGCACCGACCGCAGCCGATCGTTCGGCGTGGTGGTCACGATCGTGAAGGTCTCGATCGGGCCCGCCGGCACGCGATCCGCCCGACTCCAGATCGCCGCGAACGCGAGCAGCCCGCCATCCTCGGCCCGGATCGCGTGCGGCACCCGCCGACCATCGATCGACGCCCACTCGTAGAACGCTCGGGCCGGCACCAGCGCCCGTCGATGCCGGAATCCGTCGCGGAACGACGGCTTGGTGGCGATCGTCTCCCCCCGGGCGTTGATCAGCCGCGACCCCATCGCCGGATCGTCGGCCCAGGGCGGAACGAGCCCCCACCGCAGCAGATCGACGACCGCTCGGCCGGCCGGCGTGGCCCGGATGATCGGCGCGTCGAGGGTGGGCGCGATGTTCCAGCGCGGTCGCCAGGAGTCCGCGGTGCCGACCGCGATTCCCGCGATCGCACCAAGACCATCGCCGAACGCCGCGGCGATCTCCGAGCCGGTGACATCGAGGGCGTAGCGTCCGCACATGGTGACCTCCGGTCCGCTCGAAGCGACCCCGGTCAGGCTACCGTGCGACCATGCGATTCCGACGACGAGCCCTCGACCGCGTGCCATCCGAATCCAGCCGACGGCGTGCCGACCGGACTCCCCCGACCATCCGACGCGTCGCGACGGTCACGATGATCACGACGATCACGACGGCGATGCTCATGGTGCTCCTCGTGCACCCGCCCGCCCTGACCGCGGGTCCTCCCGGCGTGCCGCGGCTCGAGGATCGACCGATCCCCGCGCCACCGGCCGCCGAATCAGCGGTCTCGGAAGAAGCCCTGATCCTCGATCGCAGACGCCATCCCGCGGCCCTCGCGGATCTCGTCCGGTCGCTACCGGCCCCTTCTCATCTGGTCGTGCTCGACGACTGGATCGTGGCGGCCGATCGGCCCGACCGACTTGGCGAGTTCCGTGCCTCGCTCGCCGACGCCCTCGCGTCGGCGACCTCGTCCTGGTCGATCGATGCGAGAGTCATCGCCCTCGACCCGGCCTCTGCGGAGACCGCGCCGACGCTCGATGCGATCCGCGCCGATCCGCGCGGGCCGATCGCGAAGGCACTCTTCCAAGGCGATCATCCGGCCCTTCAGGAGACGCTCGCGGCACCGCGGGTACTGGTGCGCAGCGGTGATCCCGCCACGGTGCGGATCGGCGGCGACGGCTCGAACATCGAGTGGTCCGTGATCGCGGAGCCGACCGACGGTGGTCTCGTCGAACTCGCGATCGATCTGGAGGTCGCCCGCGATCGGGCGATCGGGCGGCGGACCGATCGTCTCGGCGCCCGTGCCGTCGATCGTCGCCGCGAAGTCGAACCAGGGCGACCGATCGCGATCACCACCGCGCCGTTCGCGACCACCACGGTGCGGGAGCTCGACGGCGGACGCCTCACCGTGCCCCGCGCGGTGGACGAGAGTCAACCTCCGGTGGTCATCGTGCTCGTCGCGACCGCCTCGGAGGCGTCGCCGCCCCTCCCCTCCACGCTCTATCGAAGCGGCCCGGCCAGCCGCGACGGCACCGGGCGGTTCCACTTCGATCGGGAGATCGCCCAGGTCATGGGTCATCTCGGCGCAGGCTGGCTGGAGCGGCCGGAGCGTGAACGCGAGGAGCGGACCGAACACCTCCTCGGCATGCTTGGAATCGAACCCGGCATGACCGTCGCCGACATCGGCGCGGGCAGCGGGTACTTCACCCGCCGGCTCGCGCGACTGGTCGGTCCCCGGGGACGCGTCCTGGCCACGGACATCCAGCCGGAGATGCTGGAGATCCTCGACCGCGGACTTCTCGCCGAGGGCATCGAGAACGTCGAGATGGTGCTCGGCCGCGTGGACGACACCGGGCTCGCCGCGGAGCAGGTGGACCTGATCCTGCTCGTCGATGTCTATCACGAGTTCGACCATCCCTGGGAGATGCTTCGCTCGATGCGTCGGGCGCTTCGACCGGGGGGTCGAGTGGCGCTGGTCGAGTATCGCGCCAACGATCCCGCGGTGCCGATCAAGCCGCTGCACACGATGACCGCCGAGCAGTCGCGGCTGGAGTTCGAGGCGGCGGGATTCCGATCGGTCGTCGAACGCGAGGACGGTCTTCCCTGGCAGCGTCTTCAGATGTTCGAGATCGACGCTCCGGCGTCGGACCGACCGGGCCGCCTCAGCCCTGCGAGCGACCGACCAGCGCGAAGACCTGAGTGAGCATCTCGTGAAGCTCGAAGGGCTTCCGCAGCAGGACGACATCCGTCCACGCCGGCGGCACGAAGTCGGCGTTGCCGGTGATGAAGATCACCGGTGTCTCCCGACCCAGCGTCTCCCGCAGCGCGAGCGCGACCTCGTCACCACGCCGCCCCGGCAGGTTGACATCGAGGACCACGACATCGGGCTGCAGACGGGCCGCGGCATCCATCGCCGCGTCACCGTCTCCCACGCCCTCGACCTGACAGCCGCCGTTGATCAGGGCCTCGACGAGCATCGGCCGCAGAAGCGGATGGTCCTCGACCACCAGGACCTGGAGCGGCCGATCCGGTGATTCGCCCGCCGCTTCGGCGGAACCGGCCGCCGAGCGTCGCGTCCCGACCATCGCGGCGCCTCGCGCCGCCGGGAGAAGGAGTCGGACCGTGGTGCCCGCTCCCGGGCTCGACTCGATCGCGAGCCGTCCTCCACATTCGGTGACGAAGCCGTCCACCATGGCCAGTCCGAGTCCGGTGCCCCGTTCGCCCTTGGTGGAGAAGAACGGACGCGTCGCAGCCTCCAGCACGTCCGGAGGCATGCCCGGACCGTCATCGATGATCTCGATGAACACCATCGGCCGTCCCCGCTCGTCCTGTTCGTCGGACAGACCGGATCGGAGCGTGATCCTTCCGACCCCGTGCAGGGCGTCCCGGGCGTTGATGAGCACGTTGAGCAGCGCCTGCTGGAGCTGATTCCCATCGCATTCGATCTTGGGGATCTCCTCCTCCACATCGACCGTCAGCGCCTCCCCGAGAACCGCGCCCAGAATCGGCCGGGCGAGCTCGATGGTGCTCTCGATGATCGCCCGGGGTTCGACCTGCCCCCGCTTCACGCGACCCGGCTTCCCGAGCATGAGGAGATTCTGCGTCAGCGCCCGCCCGCGGGCGACGGATTCCTTGATGGTCTCCAGCGCCTTCCGGGTGCGCTCGGGCAGGTCCGGCGGAGTCGCGGCCAGCGTGGCGTTGCCGAGCACCGCGGCCAGCATGTTGTTGAGATCGTGCGCGAAGCCGGACGCCACCTGCCCGACCGCCTCGAGCTTCCGGGCCGCGGCGAGCGTGTCCTCCAGCTGGTGCGCCGCGGTCTCTTCGGTGACCATCCCGATCATGCGACGCGGACGCTGGAACTTCCCGGCGAAGGACGCCCCGTCGGCATCGTCGCCCTCCTCCCGCACCAGCATCCCCAGTTCACGACGCCAACCGATGACCCCATCGCGGTCCACGACG
The DNA here is from genome assembly GCA_030432455.1 of Phycisphaerae bacterium. GTDB lineage: Bacteria > Planctomycetota > Phycisphaerae > Phycisphaerales > SM1A02. The sequence continues at coordinate 7,658 of JAUIHC010000028.1, forward strand.
CGATACTCGACCTCGTACCGGGGTTCCGTGCCGGAGACGTGAGCCAGCCACGCCCGGGAGACGAGCGCCCGATCGTCGGGGTGCACCCCAGACCTGGCTGCAGGCATCATCCCGACATCCTCGCCCACCAGTTCGATCGTCCGTTCGTCCGCCTCGGCGGAGACCACGCCGCCCACGGAGTCGAGTTGGAGATCCCAGGCTCCGGCCCGCATCGCATCGAGCGCGCTCCGAAGCCGGTACTCGCTGCTTGCCAGCCGCCGTTCCGCCTCCACTCTCGTGGTGATGTCGCGAAGGAAGGCGCTGAAGACCATGCCTCCCGGCGTCGGAATGGGGTTGATCGCCAGCTCGATCGGGAACCGGCGACCGGCGCGATCGATCGCCTCGATCTCGATCCGCTTGCCGAGCACCGGCCCCTCGCCGCTGGCGAGGAACCGCTTCATGCCCGCCTCATGCGCCGCCCGCAGGTCCGGGGGAATGACCGTCTCCCCGAGGGTCATCTCGAGCGCCTCGTCCCGAGTCCACCCGAACAATCGCTCGGCGCCCGTGTTCCAGTCGAGGATCCGACTCGCGACGTCGATGGTGATCACCGCGTCGAGCGCCGTGTCCACGAGCAGCCGCAACTGCTCGTCCCGGCTCTCCAACCTCGATCGGAATTCCCGAGCATCGGTGACGTCGATCCCGACGACCACCACGCCGACGACCGCCCCCGTCTCATCCCGCCGTGGATCGACGGTCGTCAGGTACGTGCGGTCGGCGAGGGGCACGTCGAGCGTGCTTCGCAGGCCGCCCTCCAGGGCGGTCTGCACCATGCGGCCCAGACGAGACTCGGCCCCGAGCACCTCGGCGACCTGTTCCCCGACCTCGAGTCCCCACCGGTCGAGATTTCTCGGATGGCCCCCGCCACACGCCCCGGGTCGCAGCCGTCCATCGGCATCGAGTTCGAACACCACCATCGGCAGCGCATCGAGCGTCTGCCGGTCGATCGTGAACGCGGACTCGCCGCCCGCCTCGTCGGCCATGGCGTGATGCCTCCGGACGGTCTCCCGGTGGACCCGGGAGCCGCGGGGTCAGTGACCCTGGCGAGGGGCCTTCCGGTCGTCGAAGATCGCGAAGACGGTGAGGAGGCCCACCGCAAGGGCCAGAACGACCGCGAACATGCCGAGCACATAGCCCATGAGGATCTCCATCCGAAGGAGGGGGACGACCCTCCATTCGAGGGTCTGATCGAAGGCGAGGCACCGGACGGCCATCCGTCCGGGAGCGAAGTACCGAAGGTGGGACTCGAACCCACACTCCCTTGCGGGAAACGGATTTTGAATCCGTCGCGTCTGCCAATTCCGCCACTTCGGCGACCGGCCGGGAGTGTACCCGTACGCCTCGCCCGGGCATCGCCGCGGACGGCCCGGAGCTCCGGCTCCAGGCGTCCGGACCCATGCTCACCCCGGCGGCGGGAACAGGTCGGGTTGCCGTCCCGTCACGCGATCCGCACCGCTCGCCGCCCTCGCCGCCAGGATCACGCGCCCACCGCCCAGACCGATCCAGCCGACGATTCCGAGCAGCAGCACGCCGCAGAAGGACATCGCCCGGAACGGGGAGACCTCGCCGAGTCCGATGGCAAGGGTGTAGACCCCGGAGGCGACCGACATCAACGCGAACGACAGCGCGTTCGCGGTGCCGACCACCCGAGCCCGATCCCCGGGCGGCGAACAGAGCTGCTGGATCGACTGGAGCGGGATCAGGAAGAACCCGGCACCGGCCCCGGCGACCGCCAACGCCCCCCAGAGCGTCCAGAACCCGAGGGCGTCCGGCGACAGCATTCCGAGCACCCAGAAGATCCCGCCGATCACGAGACCGCCCCCGATCGTGAACCGCCCGCGGATCCGCGGCCCCGACAGCCGCCCCGCGATCAGGCACCCGACTCCGATGCCGACCCCGACCGAGGCGAGCAGGATCCCGCTCCAGGTCTCATCGAGTCCCAGCGGCCCGCGATACTGCGGAATGATCGCCAGCACGACGATCGCGGCCGCATAGAACCAGCTCCACGCGAGCGTCGCGTTCCAGACGAGCCCCGGCCGGATGACGCGGATCGCGTCGAGATACGGACCGAACGGGTTGAGCCGTCGCCGCAATCCGGGGTTGACCGGCCGCAGCCCGCGGATGAGAAGACTCGATCCAAGCCCCAGACAGGCCAGCCCGACCACGCCGCCACCGACGGTCCCCGGCGAGATGCCCAGCAGCACCCCGCCGAGCACGATGCCGAGCAGGATCGCGATGTTCGTCGTCATGTTGACCAGGCCGTTCGCCTCGTTGACCCGATCCGGCGGCACGATCTCGGGAAGGCACCCGTACTTGGCCGGGCCGAACATCGCGGACTCGCTGGAGAGCAGCAGGAACGCCAGAAGCACCAGCCACGGCGAGTCGAACAGGAATCCCGCGAGCACGAGGAGTCCGATCGGCACCTCGGCGATCCGGGTGGCGATGATCATCGAGCTCTTGGAGAGTCGATCCGACAACTGACCCGCCCAACCCAGCAGCAGCACGAACGGCACCGTCAACATGAGATTGACGATGCCGGTGCCCTCGTCGCCGAGCGTCGCCGACCACCGACCACCCGCCGCGAAGGCGACGAGAAGCGCCGCCTTGAGCACATTGTCGTTGGTCGCCCCGGCGAACTGCGTCACCACGAGGCCGATGAACCGTCGGTTCCAGAGCCGGGTCGGCGGCGACGGAGCATCGACGGTGGCGGGGTCGGTCACGGAGCCGCCGTCCAGTCGCCGTCGATCGCGGCCGACTCCCCGCCGGGGTGTCGCAGCACGAGATGTCCGTGGTTCGCGTCGCCTCCGCTGTGGGAGAACTCGACGACGAGCGCCGGCGCGACGAGTCGCCACTGATGCGTCCTCGTGCGATCGCGATCGCCGACCCAGGCGAATCGGATCTCCTCGTCCGGGGTCGCCTCCCACGCGGTTCGAATCGCGGCGATCGCGTTCTCCGGGCGAAGCCGCAGCAGACCGCCGACGATGTCGTCCGCGATCGCCCGCGCGTGCTCACCCGCCTCGGCGAGCGGGACGCCGCCCTCGAGTCGCCACGCCGTCGCGGGATGCATCGCGGTGCGAAGGTCGCCCGGCATCGGTCCCGCCGCCCAGGCGTGTTCGATCCGATCGGCGGGAACGCCGGCCAGCAGCCGGGCCGCCGCGGCGTCCTCGGCCTCGAACACCTCGCCCGAGGGGTCGCGGCGGCGAACCGACCCGAGCATGAACGGCGTCGCCGACACGATCCGATCATCCACGATCGTCTCGCCGAGATGCAGGTGATGCCCCTCGATCCGCCACGACCAGGCGCGGGGTGTGGTCGCGGGTGTGCCATCGAGCCCGTGGAACCGGATCGCGTAGACCTCGGGACCGGTGAAGACCCCGCCACCACGATCGTGGACCGGCTCGGTGGCACGGATCCGCTCCACCCGCCGAACCCCGGCGGGCGAAAGCGATCTCGCGAGAAACGCCTCCCAGAGGACTCGCTGGTCGGCGTCGAGTTCCTCCAGTCGCACGCCGGATCGGGGGCCCGGGAGATACGACCAGCCCCCGCGATCCGGAGCCGTGATCGCAGCGGACGCCCGGGACCGCTGATCGTCGTCGAGGGATGCCAGGAACCGGCGTGCGATCGCCACCCTCGACTCGACGTCCACCCTCGTCGGCTCGATCGCCGGGGGCGGCCCCGGTGGAATGGCCCACGCGGCGTCCGGACCGACGATCGTCGCGATCGCAGCGATCAGAATGACCACCGTGAGGATGCGCCCCGCGGCGACGCCCCCTCGGGTCGTACGGGGAGACATGGAGACGGGACGGGCCTCGAACACGGTGTCGACTCCAGGAACATCGCTTGTCGAGAACTGCATGAAGTCGAGCCCCATCCGCTCGACAACCGGGATCCTCCCCTGAGAATACCCGCATGCCGCCCCTCTCCAACGCCGTCGTTCCGATCGTCCTCGGGCTGATCGGAGCGCTGATCGGCCCGCCGGACGACCCTGCGTCGGAGCAGGTCGGATCGATTCCCCTCCCGACCGCCCACGCCCACAACGACTACCGCCACGCCGACCCGTGCATCGGCGCCCTCCGACTCGGCTTCCGCAGCATCGAGGTCGATGTCTTCCCGGTCGGCGACGACCTTCTGGTCGCTCACGATCTCGACGAGGCGACGCCGGACCGGACGATCGAGGGCCTCTACCTCGAGCCGCTCGCCCGCTGGTGCGAGACGACGCCCGAGGAGACGCTGCCGGTCACCCTTCTCGTGGACATCAAGCGTGACGGCCCTCGCGCCCTCGAACTCCTGCTGGAGAAGCGCTCCCCCCTTCGCCCGCTGCTCAGCCGGGTCGAGCGGGGCGAGATCGTGGCGGGTCGGATCATGGTGATCCTCTCCGGGAGTCGCCCGATCGCGGAGGTGGCGGCGATGCCCGATCGAGTCGTGTTCATCGACGGGCGGCCCGCCGATCTCGCCCGGAATCCGCCCGTGACGCTCGTCCCGCTCGTCTCCGGCTCCTACGGACCGACGCTCGAGACCCCCCTGTTCGGCCCGCCTTCCGACTCGGCCGGAACGCGGCTCCGGGCCCTCGCCAGGACCGCCCACGAACAGGGACGCCGCCTTCGATTCTGGGGCCACCTGGAGGATCCCGCCATCTGGGCGGCGCTGGTCGAGGCGAAGGTGGACCTGATCGGCACCGACGACCGGGCGCGGCTCGCCGACTGGCTGCTCGCCAACGATCCCCGCTGCCGGAGGCCGGATGACGCGGTGCCGATGGCGGAAACCTCCGACGCCGACCGATGACACCGTCGCCGTCCGAGGATGGCGAAGGAGACCGCATGACCGATTCGACCCCCGAGCTTCCGACGATCGACGCCCTCCGCGCGGCGTGGACGCCGATCAACGAGGTGCACCGCGCGGGCGGGCGGTTCTCAGACGGCGTGCACCTTCGGATCTACCGCTGTCTCTCGTGGCTCGACCGCGCCGACGGGCTCGCCGACGAGGAGGCCGACCTCGCGTTCATCCTTCGCATGATCGGGTTCAACGCGCTCTGGGGCCGCGTCCCGGAGACCGGGCAGAAGTCGAGTCAGATCGACGACTGCCGGATCTTTCTGGAGCGGATCGTGCAGCACGACGCCCGAGGCCGGCTGCTCGGCTGGATGCGGGCGCGCGAGGACCTGCTCGCCCGGATCTTCGAGAGCCGCTTCTTCCACCGCGAGTGGTGGCGGGACCCCGATGCCGGCGAGCCGCGCGGACAGGACAAGATCGCCGATCGGTTTCCCGGCTGGCTCGCCGCGGGCGACATCGAGCATCTCGGCCGGGAGTTCGCCCGTCGCATGCTGCTGCTCCGCGGCCAGATCGTCCATGGCAACGCCACGCACGGGGGCAAGACCAACCGCTCCTCGGTGGTTCCCGCCGCCGAGGTGCTCGACGGTCTCGTGCGGACCACGCTGAGCGTGCTGATCCTCGACGGCGTGCACGCCGAGGACCTTGGTTGGGTGCCGGTGCCCTACCCGCCGACCACGATCGCCGATGACGATGCCGACGACGGTCCGCAGACTCAGGACGGAAGCAGCCCGAGCGCCGACAACTGACGCGTCGCGGTCCCGACCCAGTCCCGATTCGCCGCCGGGCTCGCAGGGGACGGATGCAGCACCGTCCCGACCCCCAGTCCGTCCGCGATGCGATCGGCGAGCGTGTCCTTCAGGCGGGCGGTCGCATGCGCCCCGACGCCCACGACCATCCGCGGTTCGAGCAGGTCCACGATGTCCCGCAGCGCCTGGTCGCAGGCGGCGAAGAGCGGTGCCCGTTCCGCGGCGGGGAGCTTGTCGGGGGTGCGATTGCGGCCCGACGCCTCCATGAACGCCAACGGACAGTCGTTCCAGATGAAGAATCGCTCGAAGAACGCCTCCGGTGTGCCGAAGGCCTCCTGCACCCAGCCCCAGAGCCGGCGACCGCTCACCTCGCTCCGCGTGCATTCGAGTCCCTCGATCGGCCGCTTGGGGTGCTCGACCGTCGGGCGATCGACGCGTTCGTCGATGCCGAGGAAGTCCCGGACCGCCGCGACCTCGCCGAACGGAACCCCGGTCTGGGCCATGCCCCAGGGGCCGGGGTTCATCCCGAGCAGCAGCGCGTCGATGCCGCGTCGGGCCATGCCGAGATAGCGACGATGCGGCCGCCACGCGTAGTCGAGCGGGTTGTAGACGGTGTGCACGGGATCGCTGAATCGAAGGGGCGCGACCGCGTCGGACAGCGACCGCGAGATCGCCTCCAGACGTCGAGTCGGTCGAGCGCGGGCGGATGACATGTCGGAATCCTCGCTGCCGACGACCTCGCGAGCAAGTCGATCTCGGCGCCGCACCGGCGTCAGTACGGCGTGCGAAGAAGAATCCGGCCGGGCCGGGACCGAAGATCCTCGAACATGGCTCGCAGCGACGCGGGGCCCGCGGGCGGGGCGACCGACTCGACCCAGGACGAGCCGGGCGCCGACGGGACGCCATCGAGATCGAGGATTGCGGCCCGACGAAGCGCCACCACCCGGGGAATGCCGGTCGGACGCCCGTCATCGGCGGTGGCCTCGGCTCCGATGTGCGGCTCGATGACGCGGCGGAACGTGTCATGCACGAGTCGGCGGTCCGGCGAGTCGGCGTCCAGCAGACGCCACCACCATTCGGCGACCCCGACCGCCGCGAAGTCGCGGCCGTCGAGAAGGATCTCGCGACATCGATCGCCGACCGCCGGCGGGACCGCCGTCTCCACCGACACCCACAGCCACTGCAGGAGCCCGCGGAGGTCGAACGCCTTGAGTGGTTCGGATGACGCGAGACGGGCTTGGAGATCGGCGTGGAGACCCTCATCGGCATGCCACGCCGCGGCGACCTGGCGTCGAACCTCGATGTCCCCACCCCCTCGGGAGAAGCCGTCGGGATCGCGCAACGAGACGTCGGTGACCGCATGCTCCAGCACGTAGTTCCACTGTCGCGAGAGATCGGTGTCCCCCATGCGAAGACCGAGTCTGGCGTGGTCGTCGAGCAGATCCTCCCACCGCGATCGCCACCGCAGGAGATCCGTGGTCGCGGCGTCGAACCGGGAACGATCGAGATCGCGTCGCGCGAGATAGAGCTGGCGCCGCCATCGCGAGTTCGTCGCGAAGATCCCCAGCAGCGTCTGGTGCCGGGTCCGCCACCGGCGTTCGAGATCCTCGATCGATCGATCGAGCACGACATGCGGGTGCGACTCCCGACGCGGATCCGACGG
>JAUIHC010000449.1 GCA_030432455.1 Phycisphaerae bacterium
CCTCGACCCCGACCGTCGTGGCCGGATCCGCGACCTCGCCCTGCGTACCCTGAGCGATGCGGGCGTGGCGGTGATTCTCGTCACGCACGACGACCGGGATCTCGAAGACATCGAATCACGCACCAGACTCGACGCAGACGGCCGGATCCCCTGACCTCGCCCGAGTCTCCCAGCTCGAATCCCGCTCCGATCTGCTGCTCTCGGTTGGAATCGTTCACCACGGAGTCATCGAGAATGAATCACAGACGGCCACGGAGATCGGACTTGAAGCACCCCTGAACACCACGCGGATCGTCCGCCCGCCCACTCTCCACGCTCCACTCACTTCTCTCCACTCACTTCTCTCCACTCTCCACTCTCCCCCCCCACTCTCCACTTTCCACTCTTCTACTCTCTCCCCCCCCACCCATGCCCGGCCCCGACCAACTCCACGCCCCCACCCCCGCCGCCCGTCTCGAATCGCGCCCATCGCTCGATCTCGGGCCGGCGATCGTGGCCGACGACGACGCGTCGCGCCGTCACGAGTGGCTGCTCACCAACGGTCGCGGCGGCTACGCCTGCGGTTCGATCGCGGGCACGCTCGACCGCCGCTACCACGCGATGCTCGCCGCGGCCACGCGTCCTCCCGACACCCGCGCGGTGGTCGTCGCGAAGTTCGACGAGCGTCTCCTCGGCTTCTGGACGCCGGAACGCGAGGCGATCGTGGATCGCGATCCCGAGGACGATCCCGCCGACCACGACTGCACGCTGACCAGCGATGTCTGGTCGGAGACCGGCCTCTCGGGCTTCGGCCACCGGCACCTCATCCGATGCCGACTGTTCGACGGCGCTGTCGAGCATGTCTGGCTCGTCGCTCGCACGCGGATCTCGCGCCGACTCGTCATGCCCCACGGCCACGATGCGATCGTCGCCGAGTACCGCATCGAGTCCACCGACCGCCCCGTCCGACTCGCGGTCAAGGCCATCGGCGGACACCGGCTCGCGGACTTCCTCGCCCCGGGCGTGACCTGGCGGCCGACGATCGACGGCGATGATGACACCGAGCGACGCCTCTCGCTGCCGTCCCCGATTCCCGGTGGCCCCCCGCTGCCGGTCGGCGTGCGGATCGCAGGCGGGCGACTGGAATCCGCCGAAGGCGGCCGCGGTCTGCCCTGGTACCGCGGCTATCGCCTCGACACCGAGACCGCCCGCGGCTACGACGCCGTGGACGACCACCTGCTGCTCGGCGAGGTCCGGGCGGAACTCGCGGAGGGCGAGGTCCTGCGGGTGGAGATCGCCTGCGGGGAGAGCGTCGCCTTCGACTTCCGCACCCGCGACGTCTTCGCCGAGGAGGCGACCCGTCGTCGCTCGCTGCTGGTCCGGGCCGGCGCCGACGCCGCCGACGCGGATCCGCTGCTCCCGGTGCTGGTCGAGGCCGCGGATCGCTTCGTGGTCGAGCGACCGATCGACGGCGGACGCGGCGCGTCGATCATCGCGGGCTACCCGTGGTTCGCCGACTGGGGCCGCGACACGATGATCGCCCTGCCCGGGCTCTGTCTGGCGACCGGTCGTGCCGAGGTCGCCCGCGAGATCCTCCGCACCTACGCGGCCTTCGAGCGCGACGGCATGATGCCGAACCGCTTCCCCGGTCACGGACACGAGCCCGAGTACAACACCGCTGACGCGGCCCTCTGGTACATCGAGGCGATCGGCCGCACCTGGCGGGCGTCGCGACTCGAGACGGCACATGCGAACGCCGCGAGCGAGGCGGACGAGTTCCTGCGAGCGGTGCTGCCGACGATCGACACCATCCTCGACGCACATCGCGCCGGCACCCGCCACGGGATCCGCATCGATCCCGCCGACGGCCTGCTCGAACAGGGCGAGGACGGACTGCAACTCACCTGGATGGACGCCCGGATCGGTGGCAAGGTGGTCACGCCGCGGGCGGGGAAGGCGGTGGAACTGAACGGCCTCCTGCACTCGGCGTTCCGCTGGCGGGCGAGCTTCGCGGCCCACTTCGGCGAGCACGACCACGGCGCCGCGGCGTCGGCCGATCGCATCCGCACCTCGTTCGAGAAGTTCTGGATGCCCGCCCACGGTTACCTCGCGGACGTCATCGACGGTCCGCACGAGTTCGACGGGTCGCTGCGTCCGAACCAGCTGATCGCGACCGGGTGCGCGCATCCGCCGGTGGTCGGCGACCGCGCCGCCTCGGTGCTGTCGATCTGCGACCGCGAACTCCGGACGCCGTTCGGCCTCCGCACCCTCGGTCCCGGCGACGACCGGTATCAACCCCGCTACCGGGGCGACCAGGCATCCCGCGACGCGGCGTACCACATGGGCACGAGCTGGCCGTGGCTGCTCGGTCCGTTCCTTCGCACGCACTGGCGGGTGCACCACGATCTCGACGCCCTCCGCGGCCTCCTCGCCCCGTTCGTCGACGAGATGGCCCGACGCGGACTCGGCGGCATCGCCGAAGTCCACGACGGCACCCCGCCGCACGACCCCGGTGGCTGCCTGACGCAGGCGTGGAGCGTCGGCGAGATCCTCTGCGGTCTCCGCATCGCGCACGACCTCGCCCACGACCACGACATCACTCCCCTCGCCTGACCAACGGCACCCCCTGCCCCCCCACTCTCCATCCTCCACTCTGCCCATGCCCTCCTCCGATCTCCCACTCCGCGACGAAGAGCGCCGCCGACTCGAGCGCACCGACGGCGCACACCTCGCGTGGCGGAAGTGGGGACCATGGCTCAG
>JAUIHC010000450.1 GCA_030432455.1 Phycisphaerae bacterium
TCCTGCCCGACCCCCGCCCTGAGGCTGGACGGCCTCGGTGGCGTGCGCCCGACCCGCTGACCGACCAGCATCGCGATCGACTCCGGCGTCGGAAACGCCTTCGCACCGGTGATCGCCTCGTGCAGCAGGAGACCGAGCGCATAGACGTCGGCACTGGTGTCCACCGTGTGCGGCGAGCCCGTCAACTGCTCCGGCGCGGCGTAGGCGAAGTTCCCGAGGAAGGCGCCGTCCTCGGTCATCGCCGCCACCGTGGCGTCGAACTCGCGTTCGGTCTCCAGCCGGGCGAGTCCGAAGTCGAGGACGCGGGGAAGCCCGGTGTCGTCGATGAGGATGTTGCCCGGCTTGAGATCGCGATGGATGATGCCGCGACGATGCGCGGTACCGACCGCGGCCGCGATGCGGGCGATCAGCTCCACCGATTCCCGCACCGACGGCGATCGATCCGCGACCCACTCGTCGAATCGCCGTCCCTCCACGAACTCCATCGCGTAGTACGGAACGCCGTCCGCGGTCGCGCCCTGCTCGAAGATCGTCACGATCGCGGGATCGCTGAGCGAGGCGACCACCTCGATCTCCCGCTCGAATCGACGACGCTGCACGCTGGTGGCGGCGATTCCGGCGATGAGCATCTTGATCGCCACGAGCCGCCGGGTCCCCGTCTGCTCGGCGAGCCAGACGATGCCCTGTCCGCCGCGATGGATCTCCCGCATCAGCCGGTAGCCGGGAACGCGAGCGTCGGGATCCGGCGACTCGCCAAGACCGGCCCCCACCGCGGCGTCGAGCAGCTCGATCGACGCGCCGAGCGAGTCGACCGCGGCCCGACACGAGGCGCACGACACCAGATGCGCCGCCTGCGCGTCGGTCGCGGGCATGCCGCCCGCGAGCGCCTCGAGCGTGGTCGCCTCGAGGCACGAGGATCCGTCGGAGAACTCCGTCACGCCGGTTCAGAGCTCCTCGTCGTAGTCGTTCTCGAGTTCGGCGATCGCCTCCTGCAGGCGTCGCGCCACCCTGCTTCGAGCCGCGTACACCGACTCGACCGAGAGGTCGAGCGACTTCGCGACCTCCGCGGGCGACACCCCGCGGATCGAGACGAGCTGGAACGCCTCGAAGGTTCGGGGATCGGTCCGCCCCGCATCACGCACCCGCTCCATCGCCAGTTCGAGGATCCGGTCCTCCCGGCACCGCCGCCACATCGACTCGAGCTCCTCGGGTTCGGCGATCCGCTCGGACAGGTTCTCGATCTGAATCGCCTTCGGGCGTCGTCGGTGGAGATCGACCGCCGCGTTCCGGGCGATGCCCACCAGCCACGCGCCGAGCCGTCCCCGCTCCCGGTCGTACCGGCCCTCGCGATATCGCTGGATGAATCGGATGATGACATCCTGCGCGAGGTCCGCCGCGTCCGCGTCCGAGAGACCGAACCTTCGACCCACCCGGTGCAGGATCGGTCGGAACCGCGCGTCGAACGCCTCCCACGCCACGGCGTCCTCCGCGTTCTGCAGGGCGGAGAGCATCGCGGTGGTGGTCCGGGAGAGGTGCGGATCGAAGTCGGTCACGATGCGGACTCCAGGTCCCCCGGGTCTCGACGCGCACGGTGCCGCGACCGTCGATGGCCGCCGTCCGATGCCAACCGTCTCATCGGTCCTTCACGGCCTCGGCCTCCTCCCGAAGGCTCCGGGTGATCGCGGTCTCGTGGACCGGCACGCTCGCCCGATCGAGGCGGTCCTTCGCGGCATGGAACGCGTCGGCGTCCACCGTCCGCGGATCCTGTCGCGACGCCTCCACGAAACCACGGACCTCGGCGATCCCGGACTCGACCTCGGCGACGATCGCAGGGTCGAGCTCGTCGCGGACCCGCCCGAGCGCCTCCTCGATCCACTTGGCATCGAGCGCCGCATTGACCGCGAGGTCCACCACACGATGGACGAGCATGTCCTCGCGGGCGTGCGCGTACGACTCCGCCTCGATGCGCTCGACCTCCTCGGCGGTGAGACCGTGACTCGGCACGACCTGCACCCGGGCTCGTCGTCCGCTGCGGCGCTCGACCGCGTCCACCCCGAGGACGCCGTTGGCATCGACATGGAAGGCGACCTCGATCTGCGGGATGCCGGCGGGCATGGGCGGAAGCCCCCGCAGTTCGAAGCGGGCGAGACTTCGGCAGTCGTCCGCCATCTCCCGTTCCCCCTGCAGCACGTGCAGCGCGACGTTCACCTGCCCGTCCACCGAGGTTGAGAACATCTCGGTCGCCCGGGTCGGGATCGTCGCGTTCCGCATGATCAGCTTCGCCACCGCCCCGCCCGCGGTCTCCAGACCGAGACTCAGCGGCACCACATCCAGCAGCAGGGCGTCACGGCGGATGCCCGCGAGCACCGACGCCTGCACCGCGGCACCGAGGGCGACCACACGATCGGGGTCGAGGGCGTCGTAGGCGGGCCGACCGAACCACGCCTCGACCGACTCCCGCACCAGCGGCATGCGGGTCGAACCGCCGACCAGCACCACCCGGTCGATCGCCTCCCGGTCGAGTCCGGCGTCCCGCAACGCACGCTCGCAGGCGGCGAGCGTGCGATCGACGAGCGGCCGGGCCTCGGCCTCGAACCACCGACGCTCGACGGTTCGGTCGAGGTCCGGCAGCACGCCGCCGCCGTCCACCAGAAGCCGAGTGGCGTCGGCATCGCCCAGCGCGATCTTGGCTCGTTCACCGACCTCGCGAAGGAGCGCCCGACGCCGGGCCCGATCC
>JAUIHC010000451.1 GCA_030432455.1 Phycisphaerae bacterium
GGCAGCCGGGATAGTGGTGGGTGCGTCGAGCGGGACGGTGGCGTCCTTGTGAAGACAGGGATCAGCCGCGCTCGGCGCTTGAACCTCGCCCGATCCCGGTTCCCAGATCGCCCGACTCTCACGCGGGCGAATGGAAGATCCAGATCTCTGGGCGCCGTTGAGCCTCTCGCCGACAGTTGCCGGTGCGCTCAACGAGTGGTGTCGAGATAACGCACGGCCAACGCATCGAGCGCGGAGTCGATGGTGATCCTCCCGAGACCGAGCGGTTTCGGGGCGATCGCTTCGTCTCGCATTCGCTCCACGAACTGCCGCATGTCGGCTTCAATCGAAGTCGCGGGCATGGCGAGGTAGTCGGGATCGACGATCGCGTAGAGGCGGAAGACATCGTTGCGATGCTTGCGGATATCCCTGCTGTCGACCCGGCGTCCTTCGGCCGCTCTTGCGGTGAGGTCGAGCCATGCCTTCGCCTTGAGCGGAATCAGATGTTCGGGACGAACAACCGGAAGGCCGTTGATCATCGTCCTTCCCGCCCGGGCCCATTCGTAGTAGTCGTCGTCCAGCAGGATGGCCGACAGGCTCGCCACGTCATCGTTCATCGGGATCGGCGTGAGATGACCCTTGATCCCGGCGCCGAACAGGTCCGGCAGGCGTGAGAACAACTCCAGCGTGACTGGGTAACCGTCGGTTCGAGGTCGGGTGAATCGATGAAACCTCGGGCCGTCTGCCGCCGCTTCCAGCGACTGGTATTCGCCCGCCCTGACAAACGACCAGAATGCCTCGCCAAACCCGGTGTCAACGGACTCCAGGCACAGCACGATGTCGAGATCCTTGGTGGCTCGGAAGGTCAGCCCGGCGTCCGTCAGCGCGAGGTCGCACGCGGTACCGCCGATGATCAGGTATTGGTCGATGAAGTCATCGAAGTGCGCCCGGAAGGTCTCGAGCCCCGTCACCATCGCACCTGCTCCATGAGTGCATCGATGGCCTGCTCGAGACGCTCGTCTGCGGCATGCTTGACCGACAGGTAGAGCGACAGGGGATCGACGACACCCGCGCGTTCGTATGTTCTTGGCTCGTACTTCCAGATCTCGACCTCGCCGACGGCGGTGTCGGGATCGTCAGGTTCGATCCCGCCACCGTCCTTTCTGATCGCCAGCCACTGCTGGTGATCGATCGCGGTCACCGGAAGCGGCGGCGCCGCGAGCATGGTGTAGCGGGAGAGTGCGTCCTGCCCCGCGCGCAGCCCGTCGGGTGAGGTCGCGATGAAGTGGCGTGACTTCACCGGGTCGATCAGCCAGGGCTGTGCCTGCTGCCAGGTCTCCTTCCGCGACGCATGGAAGCGAAGCACGCGCTCGCGTCCCGAAATGTCGGTCGCAGCGAGCTCGGCCGATTCAATCTCGTCGAACGCTCGACTCAGGGTCATCGTCGTGTAGCCGAGAGTTGGCGCGAGCTCGGAGGCGGTCGTGCCGTCCTGATCGTGGTTCAGCAGCAGATGGATCAGCACCGCCTGTGTCGAAGGTCTGAATCGTCGCGTGGCCATCGGAGGCGTTCGGAAGTACTCGCGCAGGTCGAGTCCCATTTCTGGCAGGTACATCTGGTTCCCCGGGACGATGAACGGAACCCGCTGCGCGATGAGCCGCTTGCGGTTGTACGCGGTGACCTGAGTCCGCACGTAGACGATCGATCCGTCCCACTTCGTGCTCGCCTGCTCGGCATGCTTCCGAATGACCGCGGGCGTGACCGGGTCGGGGTTCTCGTCGACCATCAGGAGCAACGGCCGACCGTCCAGGTCCATCAACGCGAACCGATATAGAGCCGTCAGGAAGGCAGGGAGCCGACCTGTGCCACTCCATGCGACGGTGCGAGGCCGAACCCCGAGCGTCTGGTGGAGATACTCACCGAGTTGCTGTTCTGGAACGGTCATGGGATCTCTCGAACATCATCACGCACACTAACTCTGGTCATGTTATCGTGCAAAGTTTAGTTCGGGTTCCCCCGAAACGCCGATTCTGCAAAGGTTTCAGCAGTTGTGACAAGGTTCACGAGCCACCGTCCGGTCTTATCCAGAAGACAGTGGCGTTGTCGGGCATGTACGAGGTGCTCGGGCCGGTGCGATACCGAGGCCAGCGGAATGAACCGCGATCGAGGCCCATCAATGGACTGAGAACACGCGCACCCATGCCCGCCCCTTCTCGGGCCCGATCTCACCCACCCGCGCGGGCAGTCCATACGACAACCACCCTCGGCGTGGGCCGAAGGCGGTCATGAAAGCGGGTGATCGGATTCGAACCGACGACATTCACGTTGGCAACGTGACGCTCTACCACTGAGCTACACCCGCGATTGGTTGTTCGCGTCTGGTTGTCGCTCGCCTGCCGGGTTCGGTCTGGCCGGGTGCCGTGTGGCGAGAGGGGAAGTATACAGCCCGCCGCGTCGGCGGCAAGCGGGTCGGGGTCGTGATTCGATCGCCGGTCCGGCTAGTGGAGAGGGTCTGGATAACTCCGGCCGTCCCGCCTCGCGGATCGGGCGGATCCCGGGAATCGCGAGCCGGTTCGTCACTATCATCGGTCCCCCTGAGACCCCTCGATCCCGTCGTCCGAGCTTTCCCCCGTCCGGCCCTCGGGCACCATCCCGGAGTTCACCCATGGCCCTGCGTCTTCTCGCCCGCCCCGCGCGCCTCACCGTCGCCGCCACCGCCGCCCTCACCCTCGGCGGCCTCGCCGGCGGCCTTGGTC
>JAUIHC010000452.1 GCA_030432455.1 Phycisphaerae bacterium
AACCGGTTGTAGGTCGCGATCAGCCACACCAGCGGGACCAGCACCGCGGCGACGATCGCGAGGATCACGAGAACCACCCGAGACCTCCTTCCGCACGGTCGCCCTCGCCGGGATCCGCCGGGGACATCGAGTCGGCCAGATGCCTCGGCCAGCGATCGAGGAATCCGCCCAGCCAGTCGAGACGCCGACGAAACTCCGCCACCTCCCAGCGTCCCTTGCCGGTGCTCAGACAGATCAGGCCACCGTCGAGTTCGAAGGCAGGCGGGGCCGACGCGAGCAGGTACTCCATCATCCGCGGGTCGATCAGGTCGTACGCGAACCGCTTGTCGTCGCTGGAGACATGGAACGCCTTGCTGAACTCGATGCTTTCGAAGTCGATGTCGTCGAAGCCGAGCACCCCGGCGACGCGGTCGAGGACGCCCTCGCGTCGCACGATCGTCTCCGGGCACGACCCGAACGGGTTCCACGCGACGAGATAGCTGAGCCGGACCGTCTCGGTGCGACGGTTCTTGCCCGAGCCGCGATCGACCTTGTACTGGAAGTCGCCCATGCGGACCCGCAGGTCGTGGCCCGCGATCGCGGTCGAGCCGTACAAGGTGTTGTACGCGACCCGCGAACGTCCCTTGCGGAAGAGGCCGAAGCGGGCGAAGCGTTCGTCGTGGCCCGAGTCCCGCGCCTCCGTGAAGACGAGTCCCAACTCGTCGGCGAGGGTGCGGAACGCCGCGAGCCGGGCCTGCTCGGCCTTCCACGAGAAGTACATCCCGAGACCGGCGATGACGAGCACGAGCGGAATCAGGATGAAGGGAAGCACCCCGCCGTCCCCGACGATCATCAGAACTCGACCTTGGGCGCCTGCTTCACCGCGGCCGCCTCGGCGGCGTCGAGCTCGAAGAACTCCAGCTCCTGGAAGCCGAACAGGCCGGCGATGAGGTTCGACGGGAAGACCTTGGTCGCCTCGTTGTAGCCGTTCACCGAGCGGTTGTAGTGCTGGCGGGCGAAGCCGATCTTGTTCTCGGTGCTGGTGAGCTCCTCCTGCAGCTGCAGAAAGTTCGTGTTCGCCTTGAGATCGGGATACGCCTCGCTCACCGCCATGAGTCGCCCGAGGGCCTGGGTGAGCATGTTCTCCGCCCCGACCTGCTCGCCGATGCCGTGGGCGCCGACCGCCTGATTGCGAGCCGCGGTCACCGCCTCGAGCGTCTCGCTCTCGTGGCTCGCGTACCCCTTCACCGTGCTGACAAGGTTGGGGATGAGGTCGTGACGACGCTTGAGCTGGACGTCGATGTCGCTCCACGCGTTCTCGGCGTTCAGCTTCTTCCGCTGCAGACCGTTGTAGAGACCGATGATGAAGAGGGCCAGTCCGAGGATCAGGACGATCGGGACGGCGATCAGCAGCAGCAGCAGGGAAACACCCATGGATGCACTCCGAGAGGGTTCGCGTCCGAGACAGGTTCGCGGGACGGCGCCGGCGCGGACCGGGCCACACGGTCGAGACTCTAACACCCGGTCGGCATCGTCGATCCGCGGGACGCGTCCCGATCGGGTTCGCGGGCGACATGTCGGCGGTCAGACGCCGGATCGACGCGGCCCGCGGGCGACCGACCCGATCGCGGACAGGAAGGCGTCGCGGGCGGCGAAGTCGGGAAGCACGGTCGTGGCTCCCTCGTCGCGGAGACGCGACGCCCGTTCCCCCTCGGCGATACCGACGAAGCCGATTCCCAGTCGTCCGGCGGCCCGGACATCCCACACCCCGTCGCCCACGTAGACGATCCGCTCGAACCCGCGGCCGTGGTGTCGCTCGGCCCGCTCCGCCGCGATCGTCACGATCGACTCGCGGGGATGGGCGTCGTCGGCGTGGGCCGCAGGCACCTCGGCGTGCGGCACCCCGGCGGCGTCGAGCTTCAGGCACGCGGTCGTCCGCCACCCCCCCGTCGCGATGGCGCTCGCCCATCCGGCGTCGCGAAGCGTCGCGAAGACCTCGGGCGACCCGGGGACCGGTCGGAAGAGGCCCGGATCGGTGACCAGGGCCCCGCGAATCCGTTCGATGAAGGCGTCGCGGAGCCGATGCACGGTCGCGGTGGTCTGCGGCAGATCGGTGCGGTCGCGGATCAGGTCGCTCGCGATCGCCTCGTCGGTCGAGTGCGTGTAGTCCGACCAGTCGGTGCTCATCGAATCGATCCCGAGCACCTCGCGGGCGGCGTCCACCCAGCACTCGTCGTCCACCCTGCTGGTGTGGGCGAGGGTGCCGTCGACGTCGAAGATCACGAGTCCGTGCATGGCGAGCTCCGGGGCCGAAGCCCGACGGCGAATCCTTGAAGTGACCGGGTATGTTACGACCCATGGCCCTGAGCCCCCTGCTTCCCATCGATTCGCTCGTGCTGACCACCCGCTGGGGGGGCAAGGCGGCGCTGGTCTCCAACCTCGTGAACCGGGCGTTGGCCCGGCGTCGGATCGGAGATCGACTCGGGTACTTCCTCGTCAGCGAGTACCCCAAGAGTGGGGGCACCTGGTTCGGCAAGATGGCCGCCGAGGCGGTCCAACTCCCGTATCCGGAGCACAGCGTGCTGCCGATCGGATGCCCGGCGGTGATCCACAACCACTGGACATTCCATGACGGCTTTCGCCGTGCGTGGTACGTCTGCCGCGACGGGCGCGACGTGATGGTCTCGCTCTACTTCCACCGCACGCGTTTCCTCTCGAAGCCGGACACGCCCGTCGGTCGCAGCGCGCGA
>JAUIHC010000029.1 GCA_030432455.1 Phycisphaerae bacterium
GGTCTGGGTGCTTTCGAACCACACGCCACAGGAGAACGGTTGCAACGACGGGAACACGCCGCGGCGTCCCGCGACGACGGCGACGGTGCCGACCGCCCGACCCGGTCTGATCGATCCCCAGCGGATCAGTGATCTCGACGGTGACGGCGTCCGCACCGGGGCGGATGTCGCCCTCTGGCTGTCGCGGGTGGGCGGCGAGTCGGTCGATCGCGCGGAGGTGCCCCGATGAGCGGTCGCCCCGCGGCATGGTCGATCCGATGGCCGCTGGCGATGGTCATCGCCGGCTCGCTCGCCGCCAGTGCCGCCGGTGCCATGATCGGCGATGTCTGCGGACCCGGACGGCCACCATGCGACGAGCCGCATGACACGCCGGGGTGTCTGCAACCGCAGTGCTGCGACCTCGTGTGCGAGAACGATCCGTTCTGCTGCGAGGAGGTCTGGGACTCGTTCTGCGCGGAGGTCGCGACCGAACTCTGCGCCGAGGTCCGGTGTCCCGAGGAAGGCGACTGTCTCGAACCGCATCCGACGCCCGGGTGCATCGACGAGTCGTGCTGCGAACTCGTCAGGCTGCACGACCCGTTCTGTGGATGGGGCGTCTGGGACGCGTTCTGCGTCGAGGCGGCGATCGAGTGGTGCGGGGCGACGGTCGAGTGCCCGATCGTGCCGCCACCCGCGGCGATCGACGAGGGCGAGCCGTGCCTGGAGCGGATCAACGACGGTTGCGGAACGGCGCTCGGCGAGGTCGCGTCGTCGCCGCTGGACTGTGGAACCACGCTGTACGGCAAGATCACGACCTCGACACCCCGGGACATGGACTGGTTCGACCTGTCGGTGGCGGCGGGAGACGCGATCGAGGTGTCGCTGGCGTCGGAGTTCCCCGCCCGCGTCGTGCTCGTGCAGGGCGACTGCGAGGGGCCGATCCGCGTGCTGGAGCGATGGAGCGTCGAGCCGTGCGTCGGCACGACGACGCGGTCGTTCACCGTGCCGCACGGTCAGTGGCACCTCGTGATCGAGGAGGGCACCGACGGCCGGGTGATCCGGAGCGGCCTGCCGTGCGACGAGATCGACCCCGACGACCCACCGGATCCCGACGAGGAGCCGCTGCCGCGGGTCTTCGGACTGCACTACCTGCTGACCGTCGCGTGCGACGCGCCGTGCTCGGGCGATCTCGACGGGGACGGACGGGTCGGGGGTGGCGATCTCGGACTGTTGTTCACGGCGTGGGGTCCGTGTCCGGGAACCTGTGTCGCGGATCTCGACGGCGACGGCGAGGTCGGCGGGGCCGATCTGGGGCGTCTCTTCAGCCTCTGGGGCGAATGCGATCCGGGCTGAGACCCGCGGGTGCCCCGGCCGGGACGATTCCGCTGGTATTCCGATCGGGAATCCGCACAATGCGGACATGTCCACTCAGGAATGCGCTGTTGCCTCGTCGCTGTCGACCCCGGTCACGGTGGTCGCGGTCGGAATCCTTGCGGCCGGAATCGTCGCGTCCGATGCCTCAGGGCAGTCGGTGCGGTTCGAGGTCGATGCCGTCGCGAGCACCGCGACGACCGACTTCGAGTTCGTGCTGCCTCTGAGCGGCACGCTCATCGGCGACTACGACGCGAAGTCCAACCCCGGCGGCACGCAGACCCGACCCGGACTCTTCGGCGGCAGCGGCAACAATCCGATCGGATGCGAGATCGACCTCGTCGTGCAGGCCGATCCGACTCCGACCATGCCGAGCGGCGACCTCGACCTCGAGCTCGGGCAGATCGCGGACGGGACGCTGACCATCACGGGACTCCAGCTCGACCTGCTCGGAGACGCCATCTCCGGCATCGGTGGGGAACTGGTCATCGTCTACGAGACCTTCAACACCGTGAACCCGTTCTCGATCTATCCCGGGGGCATCGAGATTCCGGTGCCTCTGAGTGGTGCGACGGTGATCCGCAGCGAGGTGTCGCTCGCGGGCGCGGTGCCCGCCGTCGCGTCGCCGATCAAGGGCGGCTTCTCGTTCGACGCCGTGATTCCGGTGGTGTGGACCCTGGAGTTCGACGCGGGCACCGGTCCGCAGACCCAGACGATCCCGGCCACGCTGCCGCTCTCCGGATCGATCCTCGGCGAGGCGGGAGGCCGCACGCTGACGCTGGGCGGCGGGGTCGCGGATTCCGGATCCCAGCCGCTCGACCTTCCGGTCGGCCCGGTGGCGGTTCCGCTGCCGACCCTCCCGCCGGGTGGGACCGCCAACCTCCTGTTCTCGGGCACGCTTCTCTCGGTCGACTTCACCACCGACCTCGGTCTGAACCTGGTCGCCACCGAGGACCCGGCGACCGATCCGGCGGACCTCAACGGAGACGGGCGTGTGGACGCGGCGGACATCGGACTGCTCATCGCGGCCTGGGGCCCGTGTCCCGGGTGCTCGGCGGACATCGACGGCAACGGCCTCGTCGATTCGGGCGACCTCGGCCTGCTGATCGCCGCCTGGTCGTCCTGACGCCGGCGGATCAGCCGAGGAGATCGGGAAGCCGCGCGAGATCGAGGTTTCCCCCGCAGAGCACGACGCCGATCGTGCGGTGACCGCGGGTCCGGAACATCGGATCGGTTGCGACCGCCACGCCGACCGCCGCGCTCGGTTCGATGACGAGCTTGGATCGTTCGAGCACGAGCCGGAGGGCGCGGCCGATCGCGGCCTCGTCCACGGTCACGATCTCGTCGACGAGCTCGCGGATGATCGGGAAGGTCCGCGCTCCGAGCGTGGTGCGGAGTCCGTCCGCGATCGTCGCGGTCGGATCGCCTGCGTGCGGCTGGATCGAGCCCGCCGCCTTCGACCGCGCCGCATCATCCGCGAGGGCGGGTTCGGCCCCGATCACGCGAACCTGCGGCGCGAGGGCCTTCACCACGGTCGCGACTCCGGAGATCAGACCGCCGCCACCGACCGGCACGACGACCGCCTCGAGGTCCGGCACCTGACCGAGCAGTTCGAGTGCCAGCGTGCCTTGGCCGGCGATGATGCGATCGTCGTCGTACGGCGGGATGATCGAGCCGCCGGTCTCACGGGCGACCCGCTCGCAGGTCGCCAGTCGATCGGCCAGCGTCGGTTCGCAGTCGTGCACGATCCCGCCGTAGCCCTCGACGGCGCGACGCTTCACCGCGGGGGCGGTGGTCGGCATGACGATGTGGGCCGGGATGTCGCGGCTGCGGGCCGCCCACGCGAGCGCCTGGGCGTGGTTGCCCGACGAGTGCGTCACGACGCCGCGCGACGCCGTCTCGTCGTCGAGCAGCCGCACGGCGTTCATCGCGCCGCGGGCCTTGAACGCCCCGACCTTCTGCAGGTTCTCGCACTTGAGGTGGACGTCTCCGCCGGCAAGCGCGTCGATCGCGGCGCACCGGGCGATCGGCGTGCGGTGCACGAACGGCTCGATCCGACGGGCGGCGGCGCGGACGTCGTCGAGGGTGGGGCGAGCGGGGAGCGGTGATTCGGGCATGACGGCATGTTCGGACGGGAAGGTGGAGGCGTCCAGCGGCTTCCGCTCGCTCGCCCGGTCCCCCGCCGACTACACTCCGACTCGCCACGCGGGGCGTCCCGATTCGATGTCGGGACTGAGAAGCACCCGTCGAACCTGATCCGGCTCGTACCGGCGGAGGGAACGTGGCTCGTGGGCGACCCCGCCCGCGCCTCCGCGCCGGATGCCCGAAGACCCCTCGCAGGCCCGCACCCACGGGTCGGGAGCACGCATCACATGATCACGTCGCCGAACGCCGCATCCTGGACCCTTCCGACCCACGGTGCCCACGACCCCGCCACGACGCCGACCGGCACGACCCCGGGATCGTTCGCGAACCCCGCCGACATCGGCGGTCCGCTCACCTTCAGCTCGCCCGACACGCCGGGCATGCCGCAGCCGAGCGACAGGACCGCGTGGGACTTCCTGCCCGAGGGCTGGACGATCGAGGCCGCCCCGGACCACGCCACCGGCTGCGGCGGTCACAATCAGGCCGCGATCGGTCCGTTCGTCCGATGCGTGGCGCCCTCCGGGTTCGAGCCGATCACCCAGCTCGAGTCCGCCCGGCTCGGCATCGTGACGCCGCAGATGGTCCGCGTCGCCGAACGCGAGGGGCACCTCACGCCCGAGCAGGTCCGCGACGAGGTCGCGGCGGGACGCATGGTGATTCCGGCGAACGTCAACCATCTCCGGCACCAGCTCGATCCGATGGCGATCGGTCGGGCGTCGAAGACCAAGATCAACGCGAACATGGGCGCCTCCCCGGTGTCGAGCTCGACCGACGAGGAGGTCGAGAAGCTCAAGTGGGCCGAGCGGTGGTCCGCCGACACCGTGATGGATCTCTCGACCGGCGGCGACCTCGACGCGACGCGACAGGCGATCATCGAGAACGCCACCGTCCCGATCGGCACGGTCCCGATCTACTCGATGATCATCGGGCGAAGGCTCGAGGATCTCGACGAGGCGGTCATCCTGGAGACGCTCGAGCATCAGGCGCAGCAGGGCGTGGACTACTTCACGGTGCACGCCGGCGTCCGCAAGGCGCACCTGCCGCTCGTGAAGAACCGCATCATCGGCATCGTGAGCCGCGGCGGCTCGCTGCTGGCGAAGTGGATGCTCACCCACGACAAGGAGAATCCGGCCTACACCGCATGGGAGCGGATCTGCGAGGTCATGCGTCGCCACGACGTGACCTTCTCGATCGGCGACGGCCTGCGTCCCGGCGGTCTCGCCGACGCGACCGACGCCGCGCAGCTCGCGGAGCTCGAGACCCTCGGCGAACTCACCGAGCGGGCGTGGCGATGCGGCGTGCAGGTCATGATCGAGGGGCCGGGGCACGTCCCGTTCGATCAGATCGAGTTCAACATGAAGCTCCAGCGGACCCTCTGCCACGGAGCGCCGTTCTATGTGCTCGGCCCGCTGGTGACCGACATGTTCCCCGGCTACGACCACATCACCTCGTGCATCGGCGCGACCGCCGCGGCGTATCACGGCGCCTCGATGCTCTGCTATGTCACGCCGAAGGAGCACCTCGGTCTTCCCAAGCGCGACGACGTGAAGCAGGGCTGCGTCGCGTATCGGATCGCGGCCCACGCCGCCGACGTGGCCCTCGGCATCCCGGGCACCCGCGACCAGGACGACGATCTGACCAAGGCTCGGGCCGCCCTCAACTGGCAGAAGCACTTTGACCTCTCGTTCGACCCCGACACCGCCCGGGCGTATCACGACGAGGATCTCGACGTGGACACCGACTTCTGCGCGATGTGCGGCCACGACTGGTGCAGCGTGAGGATCTCGAAGGAGATCCAGGAGTTCGCCAGCGGCAAGGCCGACGGCTTCGATCGCGGCAAGCCGATCCGCTCGGACGCGCTCACGGCCGAGCAGCAGGAGATCCTGGAGAAGCGCGGCGTGCTCTCGCCCGAAGAGATCCACGCCCTCGCGAGCAAGACGAAGAAGGGCGTCGGCGCCGACGAAGGCAAGGCGTCGTGCCACTCCGACTACGTCGATCCGGATCAGGCGAAGAAGATCCAGAGCGAACAGTTCGTGCAACTCAACACCGCACCCGCCCATAATCTGCCAAGCCACGATCCGCTTATCTGAGCTCGCGACGGGGCGTGAGCTGGCGGCTCAGCTGCCGCGAGCTACGCAGCGAGGCGTCGTCCGATGGTTCTCGGACGACGCCTCGCTGTTCTTTGGTCGTGGGACCCGAATCGGATGGTCGAGCGGAGGGGCGCCATTCTGAACGGAGACCGCGTCCGGATCGGGGGTGGACTCGGAGCCAGCGAGTGGGGTTCGATCGTAGACTCGATTCAGCAGCCCGGCAGGGCCGCTGCGGGAGCCCGCGCACATGGATCGAATCGACTTGCAGTCCGAGATGTCAACCAGACGATCGCCGCGACTCGCACCCATCACGTCGATGCCGGATACCGAGATCCGTCCCGGCCTTCTCGACCTGCCCGAGATGCGGTTTCAGGAGCACGACGTCTGGCTGATCTTCGTCTCCAGTCTCGACATCATGCTGACCTGGGTGATCCTCCGGAACGGCGGCGAGGAAGTGAATCCGGTGGCCCGGTTGGTCATCGACGCGTGGGGACTGAACGGGGCCATCGCGTTCAAGTTCGCCCTCATGCTCTTCGTCATCGTGAGCTGCGAGGTGATCGCTCGCGTTCGGCCGGTCACCGCTCGTCTTCTGATCTGGTTCGGGGTGCTCGTCAGCGCATTCCCTCCGATCTGGTCGGTGGGTCTGCTGATCTTCCACCACACCGTCCCGGTCTGATCCGGGCTCGCCTCGGGTCGGCCGTCCGGTCCGATGCGCTCAACCCGGGCTCATCGTCCGGCCGATGAGGACAGTTCTCGCGGACGGTGTCGTCCTCCGGCCCACCGCCGCGCTCAGCGAATCCGCCCTTCTCGGAGTCCACCCGATGTCGATGCCGTTGTTCCTCCTGCCGATCGCCGTCGCCCTCCTTGGTGCCCCGCAGGATGCCCCGACGCCGCCCCCCGCCCCGTCCGCGGAGGCGTCCGCGGACGACCGGGCCGGCGCGGCGTTGATGGAGCAGGTCTGGCGGCGATACCGGCGACTCGCGTCGGCCGCCATCACGGGAACCGGATCCCGCTCCTACGCGGACGGCCGCATCGAGCCGATCCGCACCCGGGTGATGCTGGCCCCGACCGGCGAGGCCAAGGTGATCGGCTCCTCCTACAACCTCACGCTGAAGGACGGTGTGGCCTACGCCGATTCGCCGTTCTTCGCGGGGATGCAGATCCGCGTCAAGGTCGGTACCGGCACCGATGCGGCGATCACGGCGATCGCGGATGCCTGGCCCGTGGCCATGGTTCCGGTGAGCGTTCGGCTGCGTCTCGCGACCTCTCCCGAGGCGGGCTTCGCGTCCCTGCTGGAATTCGCGGGTGACTCACCGAGGGTCGATGCCCAGGCGGGCGTGTGGACCGACGGTCGGGCGTGCGAGATTCTTCGCATCCGTTCCGGCGACGGGGCCACCGATCTGGCGGTCTGGGTCGATCAGCTCACCGGGCTCGTCCGCGGCGTTCGAGGTGACATCCGCGGGTCCGCCACCGAGCCCGCCTCCACCCTCGAGATCCTCTACGAAGCCACCGAACTCGATCGCGCCCCGATGATCGCGGTGGCGAACCGCGGCGTCCGCCCGGTCGACTCGTACGACGATCTGCTCCGCGCGTGGCGGGAGATGTACGCGGTCCCGCCGGCCCCGCCCCTTGCCGAGTAGTCCGCGGGAGACGCGGGCTCGACACCTGAGCCCGATTCCTCGTCCTACCGATCGGCCATCGCCTTCTCGATCGCTCGGACGCTCTTCGGGATGTTGCGGGTGAGCACCTCGTGGCCGTCCCGGGTCACGAGGATGTCGTCCTCGATGCGGACCCCGAAGTTCTCGTCTGGCAGGTAGATGCCCGGCTCGATGGTGATGATCGCACCGGCCTTGAGCGGGCCCGCGGGTGTGATGTCGTGCACCTCGAGTCCGATGTGGTGTCCGATGCCGTGGAAGAACCGATCGCCGTAGCCGGCCTTGGTGATCACGTCGCGGGCGGCCTTGTCGATGCGGTCGAAGGTGACGCCGGGCTTGACGATCTTCGTCGCGGCTTCGAGCGCCTTCAGGACCAGCTCGTAGATCTCCTTCTGCCGCGGCGAATACTTGCCATTGGCGGGGATCGTGCGGGTGACGTCCGCGGTGTAGCCGCGATAGTCGGCGCCCGAGTCGATGACGATCAGATCGCCGTCGGCGATCGGGGCGGTGTTCGCGGTGTAGTGCAGCACCGTGCCGTTCAGCCCGGCTCCGACGATCGTGTTGTAGCCGGTGCCGCGGCTGCCGTTCGCGCGGTAGCCGTGCTCCAGCGTCTCCATCACATCCCACTCGGTCTGGCCCGGAGCCACGGCGCGGAACATCGTGTCGTAGGCGACGCGGCTGATCTCGACCGCCTCCCGGATCATGTCCTGCTCGGCCGTGCTCTTGACCGCCCGCATCTTCGCGAGCACATCGGTGCGGTCCGCGATCTCGACGCCGGTGTATCGCTCGGCGAGTTGGCGGAAGGTCGAGAGATCGGGCGAGACCGACTGGCCCAGCCAGCCGAAGGGATGCAGGCAGGCGCACTTCCGCGTCCGCTGCATGCAGCCGTCGATCACCCGGCCGAGGCGGGGCAGGCGGAAGATCACTCCGATGCCGTAGCGCTTCCGCAGCGGGGACGCGATCTCGTCGCGAAGGCCGTCCCACTTCTCGACTTCGGGGTCGAGCGGCCGCAGGAACAGGGTCGCCTGCCGGCCTTCCGGCGCAGTCGGATCGAGCAGCAGCACCGCACCGGGTTCGTCCACGATGCCGGTCAGGTACTCGAAGTGCGGATGCGGTCGATACGCACCGTGCAGGGAGGCGTCGGAGTCGCCCGCGAAGACGAGGCCGATCGCTCCCTTCAGGGCCGCGAGCGTCTTGTCGCGCCGCTTCGCATGTTCGGACAAGGCGATCTCGGGGCGGCGGAACGACGCGGGCTTGGCTGGCATCGGTGAATCGGTCTCGGTGGAGGGCGGGGAGGAGAGAGGTTCGGTCGGATCAGGCGCCGGCGGTCTGGCCGTGCTTCTCCAGGATCCGATGCGCGTACTCGTTCATCGCATCACGCAGCTGCTCGAACGAATCGAGCACGTAGAGGATCGGCTGGTAGTGGTCGATCTCGAAGTCGGTGTCGCAGACGGTGTCGAGGTCGAAGGGGCGGCGATCCACCTCGGGACTCTCGAGCGCGTGCTTGCTCTCGCCCGGAGACGAGATCAGGCCCGAGCCGTACAGCTTGAGCCGGTCGTCCTCGCGGATCAGACCGAACTCCACGGTGAACCAGAACAGTCGGGCGAGTCGCGTGGTGTCCTCGGGATCGGTCGCGGTGAGCGCCGCCTTGCCGTAGGTCTGGAGGAAGTCCGCGAAGACCGGGTCGGCGTGCAGCGGCACGTGTCCGAAGACGTCGTGGAAGATGTCGGGCTCGGGGAGGTAGTCGATCGACTCCTTCGGCCGGATGACGATCGTGGTCGGGAACTCGCGCCGCGAGAGGCACGCGAAGAACGCCTTCGGCGACAGGTAGCCCGGCACCGCGCGACTCTGCCAGCCAGTGAGCTGCTTCAGGAAGTGGTTGATCGACTTCGGGCCTTCGAGGTACGGGATGTGGTCGCGGACCAGATTGATCGCCCGCGCGCCCGAGAGATAGACGTTCGAGGCCCGGCTCTCGAGGAACTCCATCTGCCGATCGAAGAGAGTTCGCCAGACCTCCTGGTTCTCGTCGGAGTAGCCGTCGTATCGCTGGTCGATGTAGAGCCGGTCGATGTCCTCGAAGCCCGGCTCACCGAAACGGTCGGCGCAGGCCTGGGCGTCCCGGGCCTGGGCGTCGTCGATCATGGCGCTGTTGAGGCTCTGGTTCATGAGGCGTCCTCGTGGATGCTGTCGATGCGGGAGCGTCGTCACTCGGGGCCGTCGGCGGCCGACGAACCGGCGACCGGCATGATAAGACCCGACGCCGAGGGTCGGTTCGAATCGTCGGCGTCGAGCAGGATGACGACTCGGGGACCGCTCACTCGGCGGCGGCGAGCAGGTCGTCGAACCCGGCCACCGCGTCCGCGGCATCGGTCAACACCCGGGGGGCGGGGACTCGGGCGATCTTGAATCGGCCTCGCACGTCGAATCCGAGCGGATCGACCCCGACCAGACGCGGGGCTTCCAGATCGATCTCGGCGACGTGTCGGGCGACCCGGCGAAGGTCGTCCTCGCGGCCGGGGTTGAACGCCCGGCAGATCGCGGCTTCCTCGGCGGCCAGCGGGTTCGGCTGCATCAGCGCCTCGCCGTCGAAGGCGAAGGATGCGAACTTGCAGAAGTCGATCGACATCGTGGCCCAGCGGACGTCCTCGGGTTCGCCGTGGTAGATCCGCCAGCGGTCGGCGAGTCGCCCCTCGGGCCCGGACTCCTCGAATCGTTCGAGGCTCACCATCAACTGGATGACCGCGTCCTCGCCGTCCTGGGGCTCGGCGGGGAGATAGACCGCACAGTCGGTGCTGAGGAGCATCGACTCCATGACCGGGGCGGCCAGACGCCCGTCGGGCGCGACCACCACCTTGATGGGCAGGTATTCGGTGTCGAAACGGATGAGTCCGGCGAGGTTGCCTCGGAGGAAGGCGATCGCGTCCCGGATCTCGCTGGGAAGGTCGTGCATCGGGCGGATTCTACCGATGCCGCGGTCGGAGCCCCGGGGCGGTGACGACTCGCGGCGGGGATCTACACTGGTCGTCGTGACTCTCCTCTGCGTCTCCATCTTCGTGGACGCCCCGGCCGATGTCCCGCTCGCCATCGAGCGGGCCGCCCGGGCCGTGGCCGACGGCGCCCGCATGGTGGAGTGGAGGCTCGACGCCCTTGCCGAGGATCCCGACGGACTCGTCGCCATCCAGCGGCTGCTCGCCGAGAGTCCCGCCCCGTGCATCGCCACCATTCGGGCGGAGGAGGAGGGCGGCACCTGGTGCGGTGACGAGCAGACGCGGATCTCGATCCTCGAGGCGATCGGGACCGGCGACCATCCGCCGGCGTACATCGACCTTGAGCTCGGGGCGTGGAACCGCAGTGCGAACCTTCGCCAGAAGGTCCGGCTCGCGATCGACCACGCCGCTCAGGTCCGCGACATCTCCACCCGGCTCATCCTCTCGAGCCACGACTTCGGCGGCCGACCCGCAAACCTGATCTCCCGCATCGCCGACATGGCCGCGACCGACGCCTGTGCCGTCGGCAAGGTGGCGTACATGGCCCGCAGCCTGCGGGATTCGCTGGAGATGTTCGACCTGGTCGCCGAGCGCGTGAAGCCGATGATCGGCCTCTGCATGGGCGAGTACGGCCTGCCGACCCGGATCCTCGCCCCGAAGTTCGGCGGCTTCCTCACCTTCGCCGCCACCGACGACGGCGCTGCGACCGCTCCCGGGCAACCGACGGTCCGCGATCTCGCCGAGACCTACCGCTTTCACGAGATCGGCCCGCGGACCCGCGTGTACGGCGTGGTCGGGCACCCGGTCGCGCATTCGCTGGGGCCTCGCGTCCACAACCGCGGGTTCGCCGCTGCAAACATCGACGCGGTCTACATCCCGATGCCGGTCGCGCCGGGGTGGGAGTCGTTCAAGGCGACCATCGGCGAGTGCATCGACCATCGACGTCTCGACTTCGGCGGATGCAGCGTGACGCTGCCGCACAAGGAGCATCTGCTGCGGCTCGGTCGCGAGCTTGGGGCCGAGATCGATCCGCTGGCCGAGCGGATCGGTGCCGCCAACACCCTCGTGGTCGCCCGCGACGACGACGGGGCGGTCGCCGGACTTCGCATCCTCAACACCGACGCCACCGCCGCGGTCGAATCGCTGGCCGCCGGGCTCGACCCCGATCGCTCCGTTGGCGAGGCGGTCCGCGGGCGTCGGGTGGCGGTCATCGGGGCGGGCGGCGTGGCCCGGGCGGTGGCGGCGGGACTGCTGGCCCACGAGGCCGAGGTGGTCGTCTTCAACCGGACCCGAACTCGTTCGGAGAACGTGGTCCGCGACCTCCGCGAGCACGGGGCCATCTCGGTCGGCCGGACCATGGACGAGCTGGCCTGCGGCTGTTTCCATGCGTTCGTGAATGCCACGCCGGTGGGCATGGCGGGCGGCGAGGCGGCCGACGAGTCGGTCCTCCCCGATGATCTCCGCCTCGACGACTCGGTCGTCGTGATGGACACGGTCTACACCCCGCGGATGACCCCGATGCTGGCGATCGCCCGGGACCGCGGGGCCCGGATCGTGGACGGCACCGCCATGTTCGTCGCTCAGGCGGAAGCCCAGTTTGCAGCCTGGACGGGGCAACCCCCCGCTCCGGGCCGGTATGCGGGCCTTCTTGCCGGCCGGGATGGGGATCGAGGCGAATCTGCTTGACGGGCCATGACCTCGCCGCCACGATGAACGGGTCGGACTCGGGACCTTCACGCGGAGTCCGGCATGAAGGAGTGGTCGAGATGGCTGATCCGCCATTCCAGGCGTCGATGGACGATGCGGGCGAGCGGTCCGCAACGTGCTCGGCCCCGGATCATCCGGTCGGCACCGTGG
This sequence comes from Phycisphaerae bacterium, assembly GCA_030432455.1. Lineage (GTDB taxonomy): Bacteria > Planctomycetota > Phycisphaerae > Phycisphaerales > SM1A02. The sequence goes on from JAUIHC010000029.1 coordinate 12,085, forward strand.
CTGGAACACGGCTTCTCGTCGACATGGACCGCTGGTGTGAACTCGGCTTCATTCCCGAGGCGGGCGAACCGCTCGGGGATCTCTGCATGAGCCTTCGACTGCGAGCGACGATCCTGCCCGGCGGGCGTTCGGAGCGGTCGCTCGTCCGATGGGCCCTGGCCCAGCAGTTGATCGAGGAACAGGCCTTCCCGCTCCAGGCGCGACTCGGCGTGCGGGAGATCGTCGATGCCGGCCTGATCGGGATGCTCGATCGCATCCAGGATCCCGGCCGGCCGTCGGGCACGCCCGCCATTCTCATGACGAATCCCGCCAGACTCCTTCGGCGACGACCCGGTCGGTTCGGACGACTCGCCCGGTGCCTTTCGGGCGGCGCGGGGTGGAGTCCACTGGCATCAGGTCGGGCGGAGGACACGCTCTCGGCCGATCGCCGTCGGAACGAGATCGTGGACCTCGGCGGAGGATGGGTGGAACCATCCTCCGGCCATCGGCGCCGACGGAACGAGGTCATCACCCTGATCTTTCGCGAACCCGGCGAGACGGGTCGGATCGATGTCCGACTCGTCAATGCGGAACGGGTCATGCGTCTCCGATTCCGTGGAATCGACGACGAGGCGTTCGAGACGTTCTGGGCGCGATGGTCCTCGGATTCCGCGGACGGTGACGAGCCGTCCGCGAGCGAGACCCCGGATCGGTGATCACGACCGATCCGTCGCTCGGCGGGTCCTGATGTCCTCGACCGAGCTGGGCGTCATCCGTTCGGCGAGCGCGGTCGGGATCACCGACAACAGACCGTGAATGACCTTGTTCGCGGTGCCGGTGACCACCACGGGCCGGTTGCGCTCGCACGCCCGCCAGCCCTCCTGAACGACCGCGTCCGCCGACTGCCACATCCAGCGGGGCATGCCCTTGGCGACCTCCGGCATTCCGAGGCGGGCGTGGAACTCCGTGTGGGTGAAGCCCGGGCAGATCGCGGTGCAGTGGACGCCGGTGCCGAGGAACCGACGTCGGAGCCCTCGGCTCGTGACGACCATCTGCGCCTTCACGCCCGAGTAGAGGCTGCCATCGGGCTCCGGCGCGAACGCCGCGAGCGACGCGATGTTCGCGATCCGGCCCCAGCCTCGTTCGATCATCGGCGGCGCGAACAGTCGGATGAAGTGCAGCCACGACACCGCCATCACCTCGAGAAAGCCCCGGACCTCCGGCCAGGTCGACTCGTCCAAGGGATCGGGAAGTCCGTAGCCCGCGTTGTTGACCAGCACGTCCACGTCGATCTCGTCGCGGGCGAGTTCGTAGAGGATGCGACGCGGCGCCTCCGGATCGGTCAGATCCGCCGGAATCACGCGGCAGTTCACGCCATGCGACGACTGGAGTCGTTCCGCGACCTCGCGCAGCGCCTCCAGACGCCGAGCGGTCAGGACGAGATCGATTCCGCGGGACGCGAGATGCTCGGCGAAGGTGGCACCGATGCCCGCACTGGCACCGGTGACCAGTGCCACGCGTCGTTCGGGAGTCGTCATCCCCGCATTGTGGGCGGCCGGACGGCCGGACACAAACCGGCGGGGCGTCGTCTTCAGAGCACGAAGCGGCCGAGGTCCTCGTCGGCGAGCACCGGATCGAGTCGCTCGCGCACGAACCGCGCGTCCACGCGGAACGACCTCTCCCCCCGGGCGGCTCGCTCCGGCGCGTCGAAGGCGACCTCCTCGAAGACCCGCTCGATCACGGTCATGAGGCGGCGGGCCCCGATGTTCTCCAGTCGTTCGTTCGCCTCGGCGGCGGCGGTGGCGAGGGCGTCGATCGCGTCCTCGGTGATCTCGACCTCGAGCCCTTCGGTGGCCAGCAGTCGCGTCTGCTGATCGACGAGGTTCGCCTCGGGTTCGACGAGGATCCGTCGGAAGTCCTCGGCGGTCAGTCCGGCGAGTTCCACGCGGATCGGGAAGCGACCCTGCAGTTCGGGCATGAGGTCGCCGACGGTCGCCTGATGAAAGGCTCCCGCCGCGATGAACAGGATGCCGTCGGTGCGGACCGCTCCGTGCTTCGTGGTGACCGTCGAGCCCTCGACGATCGGCAGCAGGTCGCGTTGCACGCCCTGCCGACTCACATCCCCGCCGCTGCGGGCGTCGCTGGTGGCGATCTTGTCGATCTCGTCGATGAAGACGATGCCATCCTGCTCGGTCCGCTCGATGGCCGCCTCGATCGCGCGGTCCTGATCGATGAGCGGTTCGGTCTCCTGCTCGACGAGGATCTCGAGCGCCCGCGGCACCGACACCTTCCGACGGTGCGACTTCGCGGGCATGATCGACTCGAGCATCGACCCGAGACCGCCCATGGTCGGATCGTTGGTCTCGGGGCCGAGACCCATGGCGGGGATCGTCGGCTTCTCGCGGACCACGATCTCGACCTCGTGGTCGTCGAAGAGCCCCGCGTCGAGCTTCTCGCGAAGCCTCGCCCGCACCCGCTCGTGCGGATCGTCGGGCGTCGCGGTCGGGCGGCCCTCGGTGTCGATGGTCGCCGCTGGTCGTGTCGCGGCGGCGTCGGTCGCCTTCTCGTCGCCGAGCAGGATCGCGACCAGCCGGTCCTTGGCGGCCTGTTCGGCCCGCGAACGGACCGCCTCGGCCTGTTCCTGACGGGTCATGCGGATCGCGACCTCCAGCAGATCGCGGATCATCGACTCGCAGTCGCGCCCGACGTAGCCGACCTCGGTGAACTTCGTGG
>JAUIHC010000030.1 GCA_030432455.1 Phycisphaerae bacterium
CCTTCTCCGAACCCTCGCCCTCCTCCTTCCGCTTCTCCTCGCCGCGCCCGTCGTCGGCCAGGACGACGGGTTCGAGCCCATGTTCAACGGCCGTGATCTCAGCGGCTGGGTGAATGTGAACACCGCGCCGAGCACCTGGCGGTTCGACGGTCCCGAGTTCAACCGGATCCTCATCTGCGACGGCAAGCCGACGGGCGTGCTTCGCACCGAGAAGCGGTACCGAAACTTCGTCCTCGAACTCGACTACATGCACCTTGTTCCCAAGGGCAACGCGGGCGTGTTCATCTGGAGCGACCCGCTCTGCGCCCCCGGCCAGCCGTTCACCCGGAGCATCGAGGTGCAGGTCCTCGACGGCCACAACACCGCGAGCTACACGAGCCATGGCGACATCTTTCCGATTCACGGCGCGGTCATGACGCCGGATCGGCCGCATCCCAACGGTGGCATGCGATGCCTGCCGAGCGAGTGGCGGGCGCATCCCGCGGGCGAGTGGAACCACTACCGCATCACCGCGATCGACGGCTCGATCACGTTGGAGGTCAACGGCAAGGAAGTCTCGGGCGGCTCGAACTGCTCGCCTCGCGAGGGCTACATCTGCCTCGAAAGCGAGGGCGGCGTCGTGTGGTGGAAGAACGTCCGCATCAAGGAACTGCCCGACGACGGCTCCGAGCTCCCCGCCGATCAGCGGGCCGCGTTTCCCGAGGGATTCCGATCGCTCTACACCGGCGTGGACTTCACCGGCTGGAAGATCACCCCGGAGCTCGAGAAGCACTGGAAGTGCCTCGACTGGCGCCTCGACTTCGACGGCGTGCACGGCGACCTCTGGACCGAGGAGTCGTTCGGCGACCTCGAACTCATCGTGGACTGGCGATGGAACGGACCCTCGCAGGGGAAGATGCAGCGTCCGCTCATCGAGCCCGACGGGTCGTACACCGTCGATGAGAACGGCAAGCAGGTGACGGTCGAGATCGAGGAGCGCGACAGCGGCATCTACCTGCGCGGCAACTCGAAGAGCCAGGTCAACATCTGGGAGTGGCCCGCGGGCAGCGGCGAGGTCTACGGCTACCGCACCGACGGCTCGATGCCCGCCGAGACGCGGGCGGGCGCCACCCCGAAGAAGAACGCGGATCGCCCGGTCGGCGAGTGGAACCGCTTCCGCATCCGCATGGTGGGCGAGACGCTGAACGTGCATCTCAACGGCGAGCACGTGCTGGTCGACTGCCCGCTGCCGGGCGTCCCGGAGACCGGACCGATCGGACTGCAGGCCCACGGCTCGGGCATCCAGTTCGCGAACCTCTTCGTGCGGCGTCTGAATCCCGACGGGACGCCCGTCGGCAAGTGAACGAGCCGATCGGAGCGGGTGCCACCACCGACCCTGCGACGCGATGGTTCGGCACCGCCCGCGACGACGACGCCCGCCCTCGATCGAGGGCGGGCGTCGGTCGATGTCCATGGACCCGGGTCGCGGGAGCGGTCGAGCGACTCCGGATGCCGGCTCAGAACTCGCGTTCGCGATGCTGCATCTGGGCCTTGAGTCGGGCGAGGATCGACGAGTGCATCTGGCTCACGCGGCTCTCGGAGAGGTCGAGGGTGAGCCCGATCTCCTTCATCGTCATCTCCTCGTAGTAGTAGAGGATCACGATGAGTCGCTCGGCGCGGGAGAGTCCCTTGGTGAGCAGCGACTGAAGGTCCTGTCGCTGCACCGTGGTCAGCGGGTTCTCCTGCCGCGTGTCCTTGACGACATCGATCTCGCGGACGTCCTTGTTCGAATCGGTCTCGAACCACTTGCGGTTCAGCGAGACCTGCGAGACCGGACGCGAGTCCCGCTTGAGCTTGCGGTACTCCTCGGGGGAGAGTTGCAGACGATCGGCGATCTCGTCGTCGCTCGCGGCGCGACCGGTCTCCATCTCGATCTGCTTCCGGGTGGACTCGAACTTCGCGGTCCGCGAGCGGACGAGACGCGGAACCCAGTCCATCGATCGCAGCTCGTCGAAGATCGCGCCGCGGATCCGCTGGGTGCAGTAGGTCTCGAACTTCACGTTGCGGCCGGGGTCGTACGCGTTGATCGCGTCCATGAGACCGAAGGTGCCCGCCGACATGAGGTCGAGCGTGTCCACCTCGCTCGGGAGTCGCATCGCCATCCGCTCGGCGGTGAATCGCACGAGGTCGTGGTACTTCTCCATGAGGAAGTTGCGGATGTCGAGCGTCGGTTCGATGCGGTACATCGCCCAGATCTCCTCGATCGGGATGTCCGACAGCTCGCGATCGGTCGCCTGACTGCGGGCGCCCTGCGTGCCGCTGCGACTCGCCGAGCGCTCACGCCGTGGCGCCGGCTTCTTCGCGGCGACCTCGACGTCCGGCTTCACGGCCTCGACCTCGATCGCCTCGGCGACCGGAGCCTTGACCGCGGACCTGGACGCCCGCGGCTTCGCAGCCTTGGCCGTGCCCTTCTGCGTCGACGCGTCCGATGTGGTCCGGGTGCTGCGAGCAGGCTTGTCGCCCGCGTCGCCCGTTTCGAGTTCGCTCTTGGCGACGCTCTTCTTGGTGGCAGCCTTCTTGACAGTCGTCTTGGGCGCCATCGTTCTGGTCGTCATCGGTCCGCTCCTTGACCTTGACCTTGGAACATCTGACTCGAACTCCGCAGGGCGGACCCGGTCAGTTCTGAAGGACGCTGCCGACCGTGGCAACGCCCGCTGTCGAGCCACTGTTCCGGAACGGAGCAGTGCATCGGCGTCATCGTCGATCCTTGACGAGTGACCCGCGGAGTATACGACGACGTTTTCGGACGCGCCAACCCCGGATCCGTCCACGAGTCGTCAACCCACCACTCACCGACGACCGACGATGCCGGCCGGGTCGGATCAGGCTGCGAGCGACGAGTCCACGCCGCCGACCGTCGAACCATCCGATCCGAGATCGTCCTCGTCAATGATCTCGACGTCATCCTCGAATCCTCCCGAGGTCGAGTCGAGTTCGACGGCCCGCAGCGCCTCTCCATCCGCCTGTTCCCGGAACAGTCGTTCCAGAACGACGCCGGCCACCAGCCCGATCGGCCAGCCGACCAGCATGGCGCCGAGTGAACGCGCAAGAATCGCGCCCGCAGGATTGTCCACCGCCACCCCGGCGAGCACCGAGACCGCGAAGCAGACCACCGCCGTGCAGCAGGCGGTGGGGATCGCGATCGAGATGCGGGGCGGCGTGGTGTCCATGTCGTTCCATCATCGGTCCCGGCCGCGTCAGCACGCGAGAGACGGCCGTCCGTGGGCGTCAGTCGCGAGCGAAGGTGCGAAGCAGTCCAGCGAGAAAACCTCGCCGCGGCTTGGACCTCTCGCCAACGGGACGATCCTCGACCAGACTCCGAGCGATCGTGCGGATCGCGCCGGTCGCGCGGGCGTCGGGTGCCATCAGGGCCAGCGGCTTCCGCCGCTTGACCGCCGCCACCACCGAGAAGTCGAACGGAACCACGCCCGCCAGGGGGATCGACCGTCCAAGGTGCCGCCGAGCGACCGCATCCATCCTCTGGTGCACCGCGAGCCCCTCGTCATCGCTCCCGGCCATGTTGACCACCAGCGAGAGATCGAGATCCGGACGGCGGGCGAGAATCGCCTTGGCCGCGGCGTACGCATCGGTCATCGCGGTCGGTTCGGGGGTGCAGGTCAGGAGCACCGCGTCCGCCGCACTGGCGAATCCGACCGCGTCGGCCGCGATTCCCGCCCCGACGTCGATCAGGACCAGATCGACCGCCTTCTCCAGAGCGACCAGCTGCTCGACCAGCAGCTGCCGCTGCGTGGCGTGAAGGGTGGCCACCTCGGTGACGCCGCTGGCGCCCGGGACGAGCCCGACCCCGCCGCGACCCCTGATCCCCGGGACCCGCACCATGATCTCGGCGAGTCGCCGACGCCCGTGGACCACGTCGGCCAGGGTCGCCTTCACGGGAATCCCGCACAACACGTCCGCGTTGGCGCAACCGAGATCCGCGTCGAAGAGCGCGATCCGGCGGCCCAGTCTCGCCAGTTCGATCGCAAGGTTGAGGGCGAGGTTCGACTTGCCGACCCCGCCCTTCCCGCTGGCGACCGCGATGGCCCTCGCCAGCCGCGGCGCCTCGATCCTCGGCCGCGCCCGCTGCGTGGTCGGACCGAAGCTCACCCGCCCCCGCCGCTCCGAGTCCACACGGTCCGCGGGGGCCGGTCCGACGCTCGCCCGCGACGCCGGCGACGACGGCGACGCCGCCTCCTCCCCCGCCAGCAGACCGCGAAGAATCGATGCCTGATCGTTCATGCCCGCACCGCCCCGCCGAGCACGAGATCCGCCAGTCGCGATCCCGTGGCCCGTTCGATGTCCCGCGGAACTTCCTGACCGGTCGTGACCCAGCTGATCCGGCGACCGATGCGTCGGACCACCGAGACGAGCATGCCGAACGCGACCGCCTCGTCGAGCTTGGTCAGAACCACCCGATCCGGCCCGAGCGAGGAGAACGCCTCGGCCTCCCGCAGCAGCACCCGCTCGCTCGCGGTGCCGGAGAGCACCAGATGCGTCTCGTGCGGACGGGCCGCGTCGACCACCGCCCGCAACTCCGCGAGCCGATCGACGTCGTTCTGACTCCGGCCCGGGGTGTCCACGAGGACGGCATCCACATCGCCGCAGCGGGCGATCGCCTCCCGCATCGCGGCGGGATCCCCCGCCACCTCGATCCGCGCGCCGAGGATGTCGGCGTAGGTGCGGAGCTGATCGACGGCGGAGATGCGATACGTGTCGGCGGTGACCAGAGCCACCGTCACCTTCTCGCGCAGGACGAGCGTGGCTGCGATCTTCGCGAGGGTGGTCGTCTTGCCGACTCCGGTCGGGCCGACGAAGGCGATCGTGCGGGGCCGTCCGTCTCGCGGGCGGGCCGTCTCCAGCGACTCCGCGGTCGGGACGAGATCCGCGATCTCCGCGAGCATCGCCGCGCGGACCCGGCCGGGATCACGACGCGCGGCGTCGTCGAGGGTCCGCTCGAGCGAGGCCACCACGCGATCGGCGAGGTCACGGGACAGTTCCTGAGCGACCAGCGACGCGTACGCCGCAGCGAGCGGCTCGCCGCCGCCGCTCCGGTCCCTTCCATCCAGACCGATCGCGGTCGCGCCCGAATCGATCGCGACGCCGCCATCGGCGAGCACCCGGCCCACCGTGCGACGGATCGCATCGAGTTCGGTCACCACCGGATCGGACGCGCGTCCATCGACCTCGTTCCCGGTCCCGGTCCCGGTCCGCGGGGAAGTCGCCTCGACCCTCGGCGGCGCCGACGGGGAGGGCGACGCGGCCGAGGACACCGGAATCCCGGTCTCGGCGGCCGGGACGAGATCCGCGGCATCGAGGGCCACGACCCGCGGCGAGGGCTCGGGCTGCGGTGACTGGGCGGACGACTCCGGGAGCAGCACGCCGCCGGGCCCGATGATGAACCGGGCGGCACCGTCGCCGGAGGACGATGCCTCGACCGACGCCGGAGCCTCCTTGGTCGGCTCCGAGCGAGGTCCACCCACCAGATCGTCGGGGCCGGTCACGCCTGCCGCCTCGCGGGCGGCCCGCTGACGCTCCAATCGAATGGCCATCGCCTGCGCGAGCTTCCGGGTTCGGCCACGATCGACTTCGAGCGAACCGCTGGTGGCGAGGGGCTGGTCGTCGGTCGAATCGTTCGTGGGGTCGGGGGGGGTGTCGGGGGTCGGGCGTGCGATCGAGGCCGCGGCATACGCCGCCCGAGCCCGAGCGGAGGTGGTCGGTGCCGGCGGAGCATCGTCCTCGGTGGCCGGGTGACGACCGGAGACCGCCGACAGAATGGTCGTCTCGGGCCGCTGCTCGGAGGCGATCACCTCGACGACCTCTCGACCACCGAGCCCGAGGAAGCCGCCTCGCTTGAAGGTGCGCGTATGGAGGATGGCGGCGTCCGGTCCGAGATCACCATGGACCGCGTCGAGCGCTTCGGCGAGCGTGAATGCCCTGAAGGTCTTGAGTCGCACGGGGTCGCCCTCCTGGCGGTGCGGCGGCTGCGACGAGACGGTCGCGGAGCCGATGGAAGCCGCCGGATCCTCCGGCGGCGGTGACGACGTTGCACTGGACCTCGGCCCGGCGTCGTCGGGACGACAATCGCCGGGACGGTCCGGGTCTTTCGGCCGGTCGTCCGGTCGAAGCACCCCGACCTCGTCGCCACGATCCGGACCGGCCGGTGATCGGGCCCGTCGTCGGACCGCGATCCCGGAGGCTGGAACGCTCAGGCGGCTCCGACCGGAACGCCGGTCCGCGACGAGGTCGCGGCGGCGGGAGTCGCGGCGGGGAGCTGCACGAGGCCGGCCGACTGCACGTCGAAGCCGTCGGCGAGCTCGTTGTAGCCGAGAACCACCACCCCCGCAAGGTGAGGCTGGAGGATCTGACGCAGGGGCGCCCGCACGGTCGGCGAGCCGACCACGATCACCGGCCGGCCCGCGTCGCTGAGCGGACGGGCCGCCTCGGCCACCGCCCGGGCAACCTCGCCCGCGAGTCGGGCGGGCACGGCGACGGTCGTTCCAGCGGCACCTCGCTCGACATGCGCCCCGATCCGCTCCTCGACCTCGGGATCCATGGTGACCACGTGGAGCCGGGGACGGCCCGACTCGTCGAGTTCCGCGTGCGACGTGCAGATCGACCGCCGGAGGGCGTGGCGGACGTACTCCACCAGGACATCCGCATCCCGGGTGTGCGTGCTCCAGTCGCCGAGCGTCTCGACGATGGTCTCGAGATCGCGGATCGACACGCCCTCCCGAAGCAGCGCCTGCAGGACCTTCTGCAGTTCGCCGACCTTGATCTGGGCGGGCACGATCTCCTCGACCAGTCGCGGCGCCTTCTCCTTGAGCTGGTCGACGAGCGTGGAGACCTCCTCGCGGGTGAGCAGCTCGTCGGCGTGACGCCGGACGATCTCCCCGAGATGGGTGGACAGCACCGAGGTCGGATCGACCACCGTGTAGTTCTGAATCTCGGCGCGGTGCCTCAGGGCGGGATCGATCCAGATCGCCTCGAGCCCGAACGCAGGCTCCCGTCCCGCGATTCCCTGCAGCGTCCCGGTCGCGAGTCCGGAGTCCATCGCCATCAGCAGGTCGGCGTGCAGATCTCCCTCGGCGACCACGGCACCGCGGATCTTCACCCGATAGCGCTCGGGCGGCAGCTGCATGTTGTCGCGGATGCGGACCGGCGGCATCACCAGACCGAGTTCGACCGCGAGATCCTGCCGCACGCGGGCGATGCGGTCGAGCAGATCGCCACCGCTCGCGGCATCGACGAGCCGGACGAGTCCGTAGCCGACCTCGAGTTCGAGCACATCCACCGTGAGCAGGGACTCGACCGGCTGGGGCTGCGTCCGCTCGGCCTCGGCCTCGCGGCGGGCCTCGGACTCGCGCCGTCCCACCGCCGCCTCGGTCGCGCGACGCATCGACCATCCGATGCCCCCGGTGGCGGCGCCCGCGAGGAGCAGGGGCACGGTCGGGAGCGGCGTGAGCGAGAGAAGCCCGAGGAAGCCGCTGATGAGGAACAGCGCCGTCGGCTGCGACGCGAGCTGGGCGGGGATCTCCATTCCGATGTTCGATCCGCCGCCCGCCCGGGCGACGATGAGACCGGCCGCGATCGCCACGATGAACGCCGGAATCTGCGAGACCAGACCATCGCCGATCGAGAGCATCCCGAACACCCGGATGGCCTCGGCGGCGGTGTAGTCGTGCATGAGCATGGCGATCGCGAGACCGCCGAGGATGTTCACCGCCGTGATGATGATGCCCGCGATCGCGTCGCCGCGGACGAACTTCGACGCACCGTCCATCGCGCCGTAGAAGTCAGCCTCCCGGGTGACCTCCTCCCGGCGGGTGCGGGCCTGCTCCTCGGTGAGCAGTCCCGCCGAGAGGTCGGCGTCGATCGCCATCTGCTTGCCGGGCATCGCATCGAGGGTGAACCTCGCCGCGACCTCGGACATGCGGGTGGCCCCCTTGGTGATGACCAGGAACTGGACGATGATCAGGATCAGGAAGATGATCGCCCCGATCACCGGGTTGCTGCCCGCGACGAATCCGGCGAACGCCTCGATGACCTCGCCCGCCGCGGTGGACGCCTCGCCCGGCGGCAGTTCGCCCGCCGCGAGGATGAGCCGCGTGGAGGCGACGTTGAGCACGAGCCGGAAGAGGGTGGTCGCCAGGAGCAGGGCCGGGAACACGCTGAAGTCCAGCGGCCGCGTCATGTAGATCGTGGTGAGCAGCACGATCGCGGCCAGCGCGATGTTGGCGCTGATGAGCACGTCCATCGCGATCGGCGGCAGCGGCACCACCAGCACGCCGATGAGCGCGAGGAACCCGACCGGCACGATCAGGTGCCGATGGGCCGCGATTCGGTGGAGGATGGCGGGCAGGTCGCCGGAGGTGGCCATGGTGGATTCCGAGGGGAGAAGGCGGTCAGGCCGCTCGTCCGTTCATGCGATAGACGAAGGCGAGCACCTCCGCGACCGCGGCGTAGGACTCGGGGGGGATCGGATCGCCGGTCTTCACGGTGCGATGCAGCAGTCGGGCCAGCGGCTTGCGCTCCACGATCGGAATCGAGTGCTGGGTCGCGATGCGGCGGATGCGGAGCGCCAGATGATCCACGCCGATCGCGACCACGACCGGTGCGTTCATGGTCGCGTCGTCGTACCGGATCGCCACCGAGATGTGCTCGGGATTGGTCACGATCACATCCGCGGTCGGCACGGTCTTCGTGATCCGCTGCATCGCCATCTGCCGCGCCATCTGGAGACGCTTCTGCTTGATCTTGGGATCGCCCTCGGACTCCTTGAACTCGTCACGGACCTCCTGCTTGGTCATGCGGTGATCCTTCTGATGCTTCCACCGCTGGAAGACGTAGTCGAGGAGCGCGAGGATCAGGAGCGCGATCGCGATGATCGCCGCGAGTTCGAGCATCAGTCGCCCGACGACCGCGAAGCCCTCCGCGGCGGTGCCCTCCGGGAGCACCACGAGCACGTCATGCATCCGCCACGAGACGACCCCCGCCACGCCGAGCGCGACGGTGGTCTTGCCGAGATCGAGTCCGCCCTTGACGAGGGTCTGCACGCCGAGCATGCGCTTGATGCCCGCGATCGGGTTGAGCTTGTCGAGCGTGGGCTCGAGCGGCTTGGGAGTGACGATCACCCCGACCTGCCAGAGATGTCCGAGGTACGCGGCGATCCAACCGGCGAGGATGAGCGGCGCGAGCGCCGCGACGCCGATGAAGGCCGCGGACCGCAGTCCGGTCGTCGCCTCGGTGACCGCCGGTTCGGAGGACCGCTCGATCCCGAATGCGACGAGCGTGCCGAGACGCTCGAGGGTCGGCCCGGCGAGCATCCAGAGGAAGGCGGTGGAGCAGGCGAGCAGAAGCGCCGACGCAAGGTCGGTGCTCTTGGGGATCCGGCCCTCCTCGCGGGCCTTCGAGAGCTTGCGAGGCGTCGGATCCTCGGTCTTGTCCCCCAGATCCTCGGCCATCTCAGGCACCTCCCCCCGGTCCGGCCGGCGTGGTCGACCACGCCTGCACCGCTTCGAGCACCTCGGTGGTGAACGATTCGGAGACCGACAGGATCACCGGGAGAGCCGCGATGATGACCACCAGCCCCACCATGATCCGGATCGGGAACCCGAGACTCAGCACGTTGAGCTGAGGCACGGTCTTGGAGACGAAGCCCATCGCGACGGTCTCGAGAAAGACCACGCCCAGCAGCGGCATCGCGATCCGCAGACCGAACTCGGTGGCGGCGAGGACCACGCCGACCACGAAGTCGGCCCCGGCATCGCCGGAGACGAAGCCGCCCGCGGTCACGTGCTCGAAGCTCCGCAGCACGCAGAGGAACATCGCGTCGAGTCCGCCGAGGGCGAGGAAGAGCACCATGGCGAGGAACGACATGATCTGCTCCAGCACATCGCTCTCCTCGCCCGCCGCGGGGTTGTAGAACCGCGCGAAGCCGAGGCCCATCTGCTGGCCCATCACCAGTCCACCCGCCCGCATCGCGAAGATCGGCATCGAGGCCACGAACCCGATCACCCCGCCGATCGCGATCTCCGCGGCGCCCAGCGGCACCATCGCCCACGGGTCGTCCCAGGCGACCTGCGGGAACGCGACGCCCCGCCCGGCGAGTACGAGATACGCCCCGACGCCTGCGACGATCACCAGCATGCCCTTCACCCGGGCCGGGATCGAGGTCATCGAGAGAACCGGGGCGTAGAGGAACAGCCCGCCCAGGCGCAGGATCACCAGCATCGCCGGTCCCATGCTGCGTTCGATGATCGAGACGGCATCCACGCGGAAGAGATCCTCAACCCACGAACATCCGCTCGGCGAACGCGACCATCTGGGTCGCGATCCAGCCCAGCAGCGCCACCGCGACGAGAATCATCGCGGCGATCTTCGGAACGAACGACAACGTCTGCTCCTGGATCTGCGTCACCGCCTGCGCGATGCTCACCACCAGACCGACGACGAGCCCCGCGATCAGGATCGGCGTCGAGATCCAGAGCGCCACCAGCAGCGCCTCCCGGGCGATGTCGAGACCTTCGGTCGACACGCGGAACCTCCTCGAAGTCAGCCGCCGCCCGCCGCGGCGACGCCGTGGAGCAGGCTGCCCGCCACGAGCATCCACCCGTCGGCGATCACGAACAGCAGCAGTTTGAACGGAAGCGAGACGAACACCGGCGGCAGCATCATCATGCCCATCGAGATGAGCAGACTCGACACCACCATGTCGATGACCAGGAACGGCAGGTAGATGCGGAAGGCGATCAGGAACGCGACCTTCAGCTCGCTCAGCACGTACGCGGGGACGAGTTCGAGCATTCCGGGATCGACCTCGATGTCGAGATCGCCGTCGATCTCGGGATCCCATCCTCCGAACTCCATCATCATCCGGACCGAGGACTCGTTGCCCGCGTGCCGGATCTGTCCGACCATGAACGAGCGGAGCGGCGCCTTCACCCCCTCCCACGCGGCCATCGAATCGCGTTCGGCGGCAGGGGCGTCGAGATACGGCTTCAGTCCGCCGTCCCACATCGCCTCGAGCGTCGGCCCCATCGCGACGAAGGTCAGCAGCACGCTCAAGCCGACGATGACCTGGCTGGGCGGAAGGCCCTGCGTGCCGATCGCCTGCCGCAGCAGCCCGAGCACCACGACGAAGCGGGTGAACGAGGTGCAGAGGATGAGGATGGACGGCGCGACCGTGAGCAGCGTGAGCAGCAGGACGATCGAGATCGGTCCCGATGTCCCACCCTCGACCCCCGGCACCGCCGCGGCCGCGGACTCGACGAACCCGATCGGATTCGCCAGTTCGTCGGCGCCGGCCCCGCCGGGGAACGCCTGCGCCAGGATGGACACCGCCGCCATCGACATCAGTTGGTCCGGTTCCCGCGCCGCGGTCGGCGTCGAGTGAGATCCACGGTTTCCATCACGTCCTCCAGCGGCAGCCCGTCGGGGCCGCCGAAGCCCTGCGGACGCCCCTTGCGGTCGTAAAGGCCGAGATGCCGTTCGAGGTCACGCCCGAAACCGGGCTCCGCCTCGCGGCGGGCGATGCCGAGCCTCGCGCGGAGCTCCGCGATCTCCTCGGCGGTGGTGAACTCCGCGATCGGACGGACCTCGCCGCCCCGCCCCCCCTGCTGATGGACGAGCACCATCCGCGGACCGACCTCGAGCAGCACGAGCGAGGCGCCGCGGCCGAACGGATAGCGGGCCAGGACCGAGAGCACGCCGGACGGACGACCGGCCCGTGGGCCGCGGGTGTTCGACCAGCGGCGAGCGAGCACCGCGACGCCGACGAAGACCGCGAGCAGACCGCCGACCCGCACTTCGGGGAGCGACCACCACTCGTCGATCGCGGCGACGGAGGCGACCTCGCCGTCGCCGACGCCGACGGTGCCGTCGGCCCGCTCGAAGCGATCGATGAACCGGGAACCGCTCGGTCGCGGCGCAGGCAGGATCCCGGCCTCGTCCGCGGTCGGCTCGGGGTCGGCGATCTCGGGCCGGATCGACTGGGCGGCCGGCGCCGCCGTCCGCGCCGCCGTCCGCTCCGATGACGGTCCCCCGGCATCCGCGGCGGCGAGTCGAGCCGCGATCCGCGCGGCGAACGCCGTCGAATCGAGCGGTTCGGTCTCCTCGACCGCGATGGGCGTCCCGGCGTTGGGGGGTTCGACCGCGGCCGCGGTCGCGGGCGGCACGATCCGACTCGTGATCGCCGCATCGCCGACCCCGCTGGCGGGCGGATCCTCGGCGATCGCCGACGCGGCGGCGAACAGGGGCATGACGAGGGTGGCGAGTGCGACGAGGCCGCACGGGCGTGGGTGATCCATGGTCGCCTTCCTGGCTGGGATCGGGACCGGATCCTCCGGTCCGCTGAGATGATCGCCGAGACCTGAACCGGCTCAGCCGGCCTCGGCCTCGGGCAGTCGTCCGATGATCTCGCTCACTCGGACGCAGAAGTTCTCGTTGAGGACCAGCACCTCGCCGCGTGCGACATGCCGTCCGTTCACATAGATGTCCACGGGATCGCCGGCGGCCTTGTCGAGTTCGACGACCGACTCGGGCGAGAGCCGGAGCACGTCATCCACGAGCATCCGGGTTCGTCCGAGCTCGATGCGGACATCGAGATCGACGTCCCCGAGCATGTTGATGCCACTGGGCGTTCCCGATTCGACCCCGTCACCGAAGTCGGGCAGATCGACCGGAGAGGCTCCCGATCCCGAGGTCGCCTGACTCGCCGCGGCCGCCGCCTCCTCGGCGAGCCGCCCGACCTCCGCGGTCGTCTGCTGGACGACCGCCTCGGTGTCCGGCGTCTCGGAGGCGGGGTGGGGCTGCTCTGAATCGCTCATGTTCGCGGCTCCGCCGTCCAACAGAAGGATGGTGAGAGGGGGTCGGTGCGCGGGACGGATGCGCGGGATCGCCGGCGTCCTGCCGACGCGGTCCCGGAGGAACATCGGATCCCCCGCGACCGGACCTGCAGAGAATGCCGATCCAGCCGCATCCATTCACGCAGAAGGTGCGCGGAGTCAGCGGTTGATGCGCCGGCCGATGTCCATCACCACGATCACATCGTGGACGATGTCCCCCTCGGGCATGTCATGCTCGCCGCCTGCGGCCTCGCCCTCGTGCCCCCCACCATGGCCCTCGGCGGCGGCTTCGGTGGTCGCGGAGGGCATGACCGTCGGACGACGGTCGAAGAGCCCTTCCTGCTCGAAGGCCCGCTGGACCCGGGCCTCGATCGCGGCCAGATCCGCGGAGTCGAGTTCCCGGCGACCGGCGGATCGCCAGATCTCCGAGAGTCGAGCGTGAATCGTGCCCGCGGATCGGGAGGCCTCGGCCTCGATCCAGATCCGGTCCCGGGCGTCCACCTTAAGGAAGACGCGGGTCGGATACCTGAAGGCGACCCCGCTGGCCTCGTTCCCGAGGTAGCCGTCGAAGATGACGACCTCCTCCAGCGTGGCCTCCGGGAGCGTCTCCTCCAGCTCGTGCGGGAGGCCGACGGCTTCGGTCTCCGCCGGCTTGGAGAACATCATGAATGCGCCACCGATGACCGCCGCCTCCGCCACGAGCAGGAACGCGGTGGTCATCGCCGCCTTCCCGCCTCGCGACTTCGGAGCCTTCGACTCGGCACCCGCTGCGGTGCCGGGGTCCTTCGACGCGCTGTCCGCCTTCTCGGCCATCGGAATCACTCCCTCCCGAATCAGGGCCCGCGACGCGTCGCCGACGGACCGATCCCCCTGGATACGGCGGACATCGTGCCGAGAGGCCGACCGCTTGAGCCCGCTCAGGGCCGGGGGCGGCCGCGGGCGTCATGCTGTGCGGTTTCCGGCGGTTCTCGGAGGTTCGAGAATCGCGAGCACCGACGGCTCCACCTCGAAGACCATCCGATCGACCGGCTCCGGGGAGCGAGGAGGATCACCGTCCGCCTGCCACACGCTCGCGGGGTCGAGCCGCAGGTCGATCCGGCGACCGGTCCGATAGACCAGCCGCGGGTCCTTCAGGTGGGCGCCGAACCGCATCCGAACCATCCACCCCAGAAGGTCGGACACCGAGGTCGCGGGCAGCACCACGAGATCGGCGAGCCCGTCGTCCATCACCGCCCGCCGGGCGGGATCGAGTCGGGAGGCGTACTGCCGCGAGTTGGCGATCACGACCATCCCCCTGACCGACTCCACCACCGGGTCGCCGTCGATGACCGCGGTGATCCGTGGTGGATCGAACGCCCGCATCCGCCGAAGGATGGGCCGCAGGTAGGAGAGGTTGTTCACGGTGCCGGTGCGGACCGAGGCGAGATCGTGGACGACCTCCGCGTCGAAGCCGAACGACGCCATGATCGCCACCGTCTCGTCCTCGCGACCCTCGGCCCTCGTACGGATCAGATCGACCCGCCTGACCCGCCCGCTCGCGAGCGTCTCGGCGACCTCGGCCGCGACCGAGGTCATCCCGAACTCCCGGGCGAAGAGATTCTCGTTGCCCGCCGGACAGTGGACCAGCGGGACCCCCGCCCGCGCGGCCTCCGGAGCCGCGAATCGGACCGCCCCGTCGCCACCGACGACCACCAGGGCCGATCGCCCCTGGATCGGGTCGCGGAGCCAGGCGTCGGCGGGCCCCGGACTCGTCGGCAGGAGCTCGACGTCGATGCCTCGGTCGCGTGCCGCGTCGGCCGCGGCCTCGGCGAGCCCGCGAGCCCGGCCCGCTCCGGAGATCGGGTTGAAGATCACCAGCACCGACATGAGGAACGACGACTTCGCAGAAGAACGGGA
>JAUIHC010000031.1 GCA_030432455.1 Phycisphaerae bacterium
ATCCGCACCCAGCGGGCGTTCGAGATGAACAGCCAGACCTTCGATGCCGCGGACCAGACGCTGCAGACCATCGTCAACCTCGGCCGCTGATCCCGCGCCTCGTCCGCTTCCTGAACCGAGTCCGCGTCGGAGACCGACTCATGACCACCATCCGAACCATCGTCGCCGTCGCCGCCGGAGTCGCGGTGATCGCGGGTACCACCGCCGCCGACTCGATCGCCCTCAAGCGTTCGGTCCGCCGCGCCGCCGCCGATCGCCCGGTGCTGCTCCAGGACATCGCCGCCATCGAGGGGCCGCACGCCGCGGCGTTCGCGGCCCTGGAGATCGTTCCTGCGGCAGCCATGCCCGCGGCGGGCGTGACGACCATCGACATCGCCGACGTGCGGTCCGCCCTCGACGGCGCGGGCGTGTCGTGGGGACGGGTCGATCTCTCGGGTGGGCGGGTCGTGATCCGTCCGGCGACCGTCGCGGCGTCTCCGGTCGCCGGCGCGACCGGCGAGTCTGCGGGTCGCCGTTTCCTGGCCGAGTCTTCCGGCCGCCCGGTCGAGGCCGACTCGGGGGCGGCGGAGAGTGCCGGGTTCGTGCGGGTCTCGAGTCTGTTCGGGGAGTCCAACGACGACGGTCTCGCGGCGACCATCGGACGGCTGATCCTCGATGACGTGCGCGACGTCGAGTCCGACGCGTCCCGCGTGCTGGTCCGCATCGATCGACGGGCGGTCGCGGATCTCCCGCCGACCGCCAGGGACTGTCGGGTGCGATTGCGGGGCCGGGGGGACGCCGATCGCGTGATCGCGGAGATCTCCGGCGAGCTCCCCGACGGCCGCCGTCCGCAGTGTCTGATTCCGGTCGAGGTGCGGGTGGAGCGTCGGGTGCCGGTCGCGGTTCGTCGGATCGTGCGGGGGCAGCGGCTGCTCGGTGCCGGCGCGGATCTCGAGGTCGCCTGGCGGTCGTTCCCGATCAGCGAGGTGGCGGGCGAGTCTCCGACGATCCTCGGCATGTCGTCGGTCGTGGGGCGAGCGCTCGCGACCACGGTCGAACCGGGCGCGGTCGTGCTTCGGGCGATGCTCGTGCCCGAGATCGTCGTGGAGCGCGGCATGCGGGTCCGGGTGCGGAGCGTGGCCGGGGGCTACGAGATGATCCGCGAGATGGAGGCCCTCGAGGACGGCGCCGTCGGCGACCGGATCCCGTGTGGCGAGATCGGTGCGTCCCGCGGCAGTCGCCGGAACGCGGGCGCGATCATGGCGGTCGTCATCGACGACCGTGGAACCCTCGAGATCCCGTGATTCGGCGGTCCGACCGGCCGCGTTCCCTCTTCGACATCGACCTCCAGCACGGAGTCATCCCATGAACCACCTCACGAACACCACCCGATTCTCGATTCGACCGTTCGCCGCCCTCGTCCTGATCGCCTGCAGCACCGGCGTGGCGACGGCGGGCGACGTGGCGCCGCTCGTGCTTCCGGGTGGATCGGGCACCAGTGCGGGCACGATCACGACGGCGCCGCCGCCGATGCGGTACGGCAGCGTCGCGAACGCCCGCGTCTCGCAGCTTCCGCGGGCCCGCGAGTGGTCGCGCGAGGATCTGATCCAGATCGTG
Source organism: Phycisphaerae bacterium (assembly GCA_030432455.1). Classification (GTDB taxonomy): domain Bacteria; phylum Planctomycetota; class Phycisphaerae; order Phycisphaerales; family SM1A02. Next base: position 1,597 of record JAUIHC010000031.1, read on the forward strand.
GTGGTCGAGCAGAGCGTCGAGCGCATCGATCAGCGGCGGCAGCTCGACAAGGAGGGGCTCGCGCAGGCGGAGATCGCGGAGTTCACGCGGCTCGACCTCGGGTCGGCGCAGTTCGCGCCGGTCAGCCAGCAGATCCTTCCCGGCTTCGAGATCGGGGCCCAGAAGGAGTTCGAGGGGCAGGGGCGATACCAGCGTCAGGATCAGATGAGCGACCGATTCACGGCGAAGGTCGTCGAGGTCCAGCCGAACGGAAACCTCGTGGTCGAGGCGCGGGTGATCCGGAACTGGAGCGGCGACAAGACCGAGATCACGCTGACCGGCATCGTGAACCCGAAGTGGATCACGCAGCAGGACACGGTGCTCTCGACGCAGATCGCGGATCTGAAGGTGGACAAGAACCACAGCGGGGCGGTCGAGGACACGACCCAGCGGGGCGTGATCGCCCAGGCGCTCGACTTCCTGTTCGCGTTCTGATCACTCGCCGCAAGCCTGCACGTCGAGGTGGAGCGTCGCGCGGCGGACCTGATCGTTCAGCGTGGTTCGTCGATCGTCGCACCGCATTCGGGACAGTGATCGCCGCCGACGCCGCGGAGTTGGTATCCACAGTGGCCGCAGGCTCCCGGGACGAGGTCCGGGGCGAGCGCCCACCGCCAGACGAAGATCAAGCCGAGCAGCATGCCGACTTCGATCGTCGCGTAGATCGCGAACGCCGTCCATCGCTCGGCGCCCGTCACCTCGAAGGACGCAAGCATGCCGAATACGCCGAAGCCGAGGCACGGCAGGGTGCCCACGCTGAGCAGCGCGGTCCCGGCGAGTCGGGCTCCACTCAACTGAGTTCCAGCGTTCGATCGAAGAACCCGAGACTGCACGCCTCCTTCGCCATCGCGAGGGTCTCCTCGGTGACGGCGTTGGCCCGCCGCGTGCCCTCGCGAAGGACATCGATGACGAAGGCGTCGTCGCCCTCGTACTTCGCACGCCGTTCCCGCATCGGCTCAAGGAGCTCGTTGATCGCCGCCCCGAGTTCCTGCTTGATGTGCCCGTCCCCGATGTCGGCGCCGCGGGCGTACTGATCCTTGATCTCCGCGACCCGATCCGCGTCGGGGATGAAGATCTCGCAGTACTGCATGAGGACGTTGGTCGGGTCGCCGGGCTCGGTGGCGCTCTGGCGGCCGGTGTAGATCTTGTTGATCTTCTTCTGCACCTGCTTGGCGGTGTCGCTGATGTAGACGGCGTTGTTGAGCGACTTGCTCATCTTGTTCTCGCCGTCGATCCCGACCAGTCGTCCGACCGCGCCGACGTCCGCCCGCGGCACGGGGAAGACGCCGCCCTCGGCGACGTGGTCGTCGTCCTCGGCCTGGTCGCTGACGCCGCAGTACATCTGGTTGAAGCGGCGGGCGACCTCGCGGGTGAGTTCCAGGTGCGGCACCTGATCCTCGCCGACCGGCACCGAGACCGGCCGGAACGCGAGGATGTCCGCGGTCTGCCCGACCGCGTAGAGCGGGAAGCCGAACGAGTAGCTGTCCCCGAGGTTCTTGACGCGGATCTCGTCCTTGAGCGTCGGGTTCCGCATCACGCGGTTGTACGGGAGCAGCATCGCGAAGAGGAAGGTGAGTTCCGCGATCGCGGGCACCTCGCTCTGGAGGAAGATCGACGCCCGCTCGGGGTCGATGCCCATCGCGAGCAGGTCGCGGACGATCTCCAGCGTGTCGGCCCGGATCTCGTCGGTCTTGTCGGACCGCGTGGTGAACGCGTGCATGTTCGCGAGGATGAAGTAGCAGTCGTGCGACTCCTGCAGTTCGACGCGGCGCCGCACGGAGCCGACCCAGTGGCCGAGGTGGAGCTTGCCGGTGGGGGTGTCGCCGGTCAGGATGCGGGGTCGGTTGGACATGGGAAGAGGGGGGAGGATGGAGGATGGAGAATGACGAATCGGGCAGAGGGAGGGATCGGAGGGTACCTAGCCTGTCGTGGCGATGGCGAGGAGGAGGTTGAAGGTGTTGAAGAGGGCGTGGGCGAGGATGCAGGGGGCGAGTCGGCCGGTGCGTTCGCGGATCAGACCGAGGCCGATCGCGAGGACGAAGAGACCCGAGAGCGCCGAGATGCGACCCTCGATCGGCAGGGCGGGCAGGTGCATCAGGGTGAAGAGGCCCGCGGTCGAGACCGTCGCCAGCCAGGGTCCGATGTCGAGGCGCCGCAGTCCCTGCTGCAGGAAACCTCTATAGAGGATCTCCTCCAGAACCGGCGCCCCCACCACCGCCCCCGCCACCATGAGCCACCATCCGAGATCCGGCGTGGTCGCCATGAGCACCTGGAGCGTGTCGTGGGCGAGCGGATCGGGGGGGCGGCCCGAGATCGCCTGCTGGAGCGCCTGTCCGAGCGACGCTGCCGCCTCGACCGGGGGGAGGGCGAGGGCGAGTCCGACGACGCCCGCGACCACACCCATGCTCAGCGTCATCGGAGGCGGCGCATCGGCGGGGCGTGGTTCCTGAGCCGCGATCACCCAGCCCGGCGCCGCCCCGAGCAGGCCACCCGCCACGCCCGCCCAGGTGCCGATCGCGAGCCGCATAGTGGTCCCCTCGATCGCCGCGTCGGCGACCATCCGGACCCCGATGCTCGCGACGATCCCGCCCCCCACGATCGAGAGGGCGAAGAGCGCGAACGACACGCCGGGCGAGAGTCGCCACGGTGTCGGTCGGCCCGTCACCGGTCGCCAGAACCGGGTTCGCCACAGCAGGAGCAGGACCACCGGGGTCAGCAGGTAGGCGATCACCGGAATCCAGAGCAGGATCATCGACTCCGGAACCGCCGCGGATTCGGCCGCGGCGGCGCCGCCGTCGTCGGCGAGTAGACTCCCGGGCCATGCGAGGATCGCGAGCGTCCCCCCCGCGACGCCGACGAGGCCTCGTCCTCCGCACCACCCCTCCCGGGCCCGTCGTCCACCGATGTCCAGCGTGCTCGAAGAGATCGTCGCCCGGAAGCGCGTCCAGGTCGAGAAGGCCCGATCCGTCACGCCGCTCGAGGCGATCAAGGATCGGATCGCCGAGCTCGGCCGCCCACGAAACTTCTTCCGCGCGGTCGTCGCCGACCGCGAGCCGCGCACGTTCCGGGTGATCGCCGAGGTCAAGCGCAAGAGTCCATCCGCGGGCATCATCCGCCCCGACTTCGATCCGGCGGACATCGCCGAACGCTACCACTCGGGCGGAGCGGCGGCGATCAGCTGTCTCACCGACGAGCACTACTTCGGCGGCGATCTCGGCTACATCCTGCGGATCAAGGACCGCGTCCCGCTGCCGGTGCTCCGCAAGGACTTCATCGTCGATGCCTATCAGGTCTGGGAGTCGCGGGCCGCGGGCGCCGACGCGATCCTGCTCATCGCCGAGTGCCTGAGCGAAGGGCAGATCATCGACTACCAGATCCTCGCCACCGAGCTGGGGATGACCACGCTGGTCGAGGTGCACTCGGTGGACAACCTCTGCCGGATGCTGAACCACGTCGGTTTTCCGCATGCCGGCTACTCGCTGCTCGGGGTCAACAACCGCGATCTCGCGACCATGACCACCGACCTCGCCCACACCTTCCGGATGCTCGATCTCATCGAGGATCCGCGGGTGCTGGTGAGCGAGTCGGGAATCCGCACCGGCGAGGATCTCGTGCGACTCCGCGAACACGGGATCAACATCGCGCTGGTCGGGGAGAACCTGATGCGCGAGCCCGATCCGGGCGTCGCCCTCGCCGAGATGCTGGCCGTCGTGGACGGCCCCGATCGCCCCTCGTCCTGACCCACCATCGATCGAATCCCACGTCGACTCCGAGGATCGCATGCCGACCCAGAACCTGCCGGTGGAACCCTGCATCCTGGTGATCTTCGGAGCGTCCGGCGATCTGACCGCCCGCAAGCTCGTGCCCGCGATGTACGAGATGGCGAAGGCCGGTCTGCTCCCCTCGAACACCCGGATTCTCGGCGTCTCGCGTCGTCCCAAGTCCGACGACGAGTGGCGGGCCGAGCTGGAACCCTGGGCCCGCAAGCACAATGCGGATCTCGACGAGTCGGTCTGGCGGGATGTCGCCTCGCGGATCCACTACCACGCAGCCGACGCGACCACCGCGGACGGGATGGAGGCGGTCGCCCGCCGCATCGAGGATCTCGACTCGCAGGCGAACACCCGCGGGAATGTGCTCTTCTTCCTGAGCGTCGCCAGTTCGCTCTACGAGCCGATCGTCGAGCGGATCGACGCGGCGGGACTCGTGGTCGAGGGCAAGCGGTGGTGCAGCCTCGACCCGACCAATGCGAGCTGGCAGCGGATCATCGTCGAGAAGCCGTTCGGCGAGGACGACCAGACCGCCCGCGCCCTCAACCGCACGCTCGGCCGCGCGTTCGAGGAGGAGGCGATCTACCGCATCGACCACTATCTCGCGAAGGAGATCGTGCAGAGCCTGCTGGTCTTCCGCTTCGCCAACGTTCTCTGGGAGCCGGTCTGGAATCAGCAGTTCATCGATCACGTGCAGATCAGTGCGGTCGAGACGGTCGGGGTCGGGCAGCGGACCGCGTTCTACGACCAGACCGGCGCCATCCGCGACATGATCCAGTCGCACCTCTTCCAGGTGCTGGCGTTCGTCGCGATGGAGCCGCCCACCGACTACACGCCGCATCACGTCCGCAACGAGAAGGTCAAGGTCACCGACGCCATCTGCCCGACGCCCCTCGACCGGGTGGCGGAGTTCTGCGCCCTCGGACAGTACGGCCCCGACGGCACGGGCGACCCCGGCTACGCGGCGAGCGAGGGGGTGGCCGCGGGCTCGACCACCGAGACCTTCGCGGCGCTCCAGCTGCACTTCGAGAACTGGCGATGGGCGGGCACGCCGTTCTATCTCCGCAGCGGAAAGCGACTGGCCGAGAAGCGGACCGAGGTGGTGGTGCAGTTCAAGCCGCCCGCCGCGAATCTCTTCCGCAAGCTGCCGATCCTCGCCGACGCGAAGAGCCTCGAGCCGAACCGACTGGTCTTCTCGATCGCGCCCGACGAGAACCTGTCTCTCCGCTTCGAGGCGAAGCGGCCGGGGTTCGGCATCCGCATCGATCCGCTGGAGATGGTCGCGGCGCTCGATCGGAACGGCGACGAGCCGGTGGTCGAGGCGTACGGGCCGCTCATCATCGACGCGATGCGCGGCGATCAGACGCTCTTCAAGAGTCGGATCGAGGTCGAGAGCGCGTGGGACGCGGTGATGCCGTTTCTCAACGACGCGAGCGCCGCGGCCCGGAGCGGGATCCGCGACAACTACGCCCCCGGAAGCTGGGGACCGGAGTCGGCGAGGGCGCTGCTCGCCCGGCACGGCCGACGCTGGTACGAGGAGGACCGCGGAACATGAGCTACGAGATCGAGCCGGACCCGTTCGAGGTGCCCTCGCTGCCGGGGGGGGTGAACATCGGCGCGGACGAGGAGGACGTGCAGGAGCGACTCGGGCGCGATCTGGTGACGCTCGCGAAGCAGGCGGTCGGGAAACGGGGCGTGTTCCATCTCGCGCTCTCCGGAGGCGGCACGCCGATGCCGTTCTATCGGCGGCTCATGATCGATCCGCTCTTCCGCGAGTTGCCGTGGGCGCACACGCATCTCTGGATCGTGGACGAACGACGGGCGCCGTTCGACGACGACCTCAACAACTTCAGGCACATCCACGAACTCATCGTCGACCACGTGCACATGCCGGCCTCGCACGTGCACCCGATGCCGGTCGATCGCGACGACGCCGCCGAGGCGTACGAGGACGAACTCCGCGAGACGCTGTTCATTGGAGGTACCCCCGGCGATCCGGAGCGGGGTCGGCTCGACTTCGTGCTGCTCGGCATGGGCGGCGACGGCCACACCGCGAGTCTCTTCCCGCACACCGCGGCGCTCAACGAGGAGGTCCGCTGGGTCGTGGACAACGACGGCCCGAGCGTGGTGCCGCCTCCGCGGGTGACCATGACCTACCCGCTGATCAACGCGGCGCGATCGGTGGCGTTTCTCGTGCTTGGATCCGGCAAGGCCGAGATGATCGCGCGGATCTCCACCGGCACCGACGGATTCGAGACGCTGCCGTGCAAGGGCGTTCGTCCGGAGAGCGGCGATCTGGTCTGGTATCTGGATCGGGCGGCGTGCGGGGGATGAGAGAGTAGAAAGTAGAAAGTAGAAAGTAGAGAGTGGAGAGTGGAGAATGAATAATCGAGATTGGGGGGACTGATCAGCCTCGGAGGTAGTCCTCGAGGATGGTCGCCGCCGCGATCGCGTCCTGCACCCGCTTCTTCTGCTTTCGCGAGAGTCCGGATCCCTTGAGCGATTCGTCGGCCTCGAAACTCGACAGTCGTTCGTCGTGGAAGTCCACCGGCACGCCGGTGCGTTCGCCGATCGCGGCTCCGAACGCGCGGGCGGCGATCGCTCGCGGGCCTTCGCTGTCGTCCATGTTGAGCGGCAGTCCGACCACGAGTCGGTCCGGTCCGTGATCCTCGACCGCGGCGGCGACCTTGGCGAGTCGTCTCGCCTCGTCGCGTTCCTCGATCACCACCAGCGGCTGCACGATCCGAGTGATGTCGTCACCGGAGGCCAGGCCGGTGCGAACGTCGCCGAGATCGATGCAGAGGTATCGCATGCCCGACGGGTTCAACGGGGTGCACAATCGAATGGGATGGGTGCCGGTTGCGCGATCACCGCAGCGACTCCGGAACGATGCCCGCCATGTCCTTCACCTTCTGGGCGTCTTCGGCGCGGCAGATGAGCGTGGCGTCCTTCGTGTGCACGATGACGAGATCCTCGCAGCCGATCGTGCAGATGCGATGGTCGGCGTCCTCGCTGAAGACGACGAGGTTTCGGGAGTCGAGATCGGTGTGGGCGGTGCCGGGCGCCGCTCGGTTGCCGCGGTCGTCGGGTTCGATCGTCTCCCCGAGGCTCGGCCAGCTGCCGACGTCGATCCACGAGAGATCCATCGGCACCACCGCGATCGAGACCGCGTCGTCGCGGGACGCCGGTTCCATGAGGCCGTAGTCCACGCTGATCTTCTTCAGTTCGGGATAGATCGCGGCGAGCGTGGCGTCGCGATCGGGCGTCTCCCACGCGTCGGCGATCCGGTCGAGCCCCGCGCGGGTGGCGGGCTCGTAGCGGCCGATCGTGTCGAGCACGGTCGCCGCGTGGAACACGAACATCCCGCTGTTCCAGCCGAAGGTCCCCGCCGCGAGGTACGCCTCGGCGGTCTCGAGGTCGGGCTTCTCGATGAACCGGGTCGCGTGGAAGCAGCCGTCATGACCGGCGATCGCGTCGCCCCGCTCCACGTAGCCGAAGCCCGTCGCCGCGAAGGTCGGGGTGATCGCGAAGGTCACGAAGCGGGTCGGATCCGCCTCGACCAGCCGGAATCCCGCGGCGAGCCGGTCCGCGAAGACCGACTGCGGCTCGATGAGGTGGTCGGCGGTGAGCACCGCGAAGATCGCGTCGGGATCGCGTCGGTGCAGCACCGCGGCGGTGAGCCCGACCGCATTGAGGGTGTCGCGGCCGCACGGCTCGCCGAGGATCCGGTCGTCGCCGATCGCGGGCACCGCGGCTCGCACCTGCTCGCGGAACCGCTCGCCGGTGCAGATCCAACGCCGATCCGACTCGACGACGCCTTCCAGCCGGTCGCTCGCGACCGCGAGCAGACTCCGTCCGTCGATGAGCGGCACCAGCTGCTTGGGTCGTTCCGCCCGGCTCACCGGCCAGAGTCGTGTGCCGGAACCGCCCGCCATGATCATCGCGTGTCGCATGATCGGCACGGTATCGGAGGATCGAGTTCGTCAGCCGACGAGATTCTTCAGGCTGAGGGCGGCGGCGACGAGGGCGTCGCTCTCGGTGATCGCGGGATCGGCGCGGCGGGCGCGTTCGACGAGGTCGGCGGCGACGACCCGGCTCTCGCCGAGTTGGACGAGGACGAGGATCGCGTCGCGGGCGGCGTTCGAGGTCGCGGCCTCCGGCGACGAGCCGCCGTCGCTCGCATCGGGATCGCGGAGTCCGCTCACGAGTCCGGGCAGGAGGTCCGCGACCTTCTCGTGCAGGTCGAGCACGATCGTCTCGGCGGTCTTCTTCCCGATCTCGGGGAGGGCCCGCAGGGTGTCCACGTCCTTCTCCGCGACGGCGCGGGCGACGGTGGCGATGGGCATCGCGAGGGCTCGGAGCGCCTTGCGGTAGCCGATGCCCTTCACCGAGGTGAGCAACTCGAAGAAGGTCCGGTCGGTCTCGCTGGTGAAGCCGATGAGCCGCGGTCGGAAGACGGCGCCGTTGGCCTGGCTCTCCAGATAGTGCAGCAGGACGAACTCGATCGACTCGCCGACCGCGAGCCGGAGTCGGGCCGCGTCGCCGGAGGGGACGAGCACCTCGTAGTCGAGCGGACCGACGGTGACGATGGCGTCGTGATCGCCGACGGAGCGGAGTTGGCCTCGGAGTCGTTCGAGCATGGGGGGGAGAGAGTCGAAAGTGGAGAGTGGAAAGTGGAGAGTGGGGAGCGTCAGGACGTCTGGTCTTCTCGCCAGCGGTCGACGATGCTCTCGTCGTTGGCGGGCCAGCCGGTGTGGGCGATCAGGGCGTCGCGGAGTCGGTGGACCGCGACGGCGGGGTCCTTCTCGTCGGCGAGGTCGAAGACTCCGACCACCGAGACCGCGGTGCGGGACGGCTTGATCAGGGCGCTGAAGGCCGACTCGGTGCACGGGGCGCCGTCGATGTGCAGCAGGAGCACGGGAGCCTTGGTCAGGCGGGCGATGAGCCCGACCCCGGGCTGGAACGGTCGGACCTCGCCGGGTGGGCGGGCGATGCCGCCTTCCGCGAAGACCCCGAGCAGGTTCCCATCCCGGACCCATCGGACCGCCTGCCGAACGATCGAGGCGTCCTCCACGCCGTAGCGCACCGGCAGGATCCGGGCGATCCTCCAGACGAGGTCGAGCCGCGGCTCCATCATGTCCGCCCACATCATCCAGCGGATGAACCGTCGGACGCCCGCCTGCACGAACAGCGGGTCGGTGCCGGAGGCGTGGTTGGCGACGACGATGCCACCGCCGGTGCCGCCGTGTCGGAACGGGGGGGGAAGATCCTCGAACCCGACGAACTCGAGTCCGTGGATCCACCGGCAGTACCGGCGGCTCACGAGGTCGAGCAGGCCCGCGTGCCAGTTCTCCCCGATGCGGGCGGTGAGCCCGTCCCGGATGGCCGCGACCACCGTCGGGATCGCCCACATCCACGCCGTCACCCAGAGGGCGACGCCGACGGGGACGAGCAACCAGGGTGAGTCGAGGGGCATCGGCGACGGGCCTTCGGGAAAGTCGAGATGGCGGCGGTGGACGACCTGTCGGCGTGATGACGCCGCAAGGTCGTGACGGTATCCTCTCGAAAATTTGCGCGCACCGGCGCCGGATCGCCGTCTCCGGTGCCCGCCGCCGAACGGTTCTCGTCCCCTCGCCTCGCCGCCCGATCCCCCCTCCGGACGCCCTTCGATGCCCAAGCGGGAAGACATCAGCACGATCCTCCTCCTCGGTTCCGGCCCGATCGTCATCGGTCAGGGCTGCGAGTTCGACTACTCCGGCACCCAGGCCTGCAAGGCCCTGCGCGAGGAGGGATACCGGGTGGTGCTGGTCAACTCGAACCCCGCCACGATCATGACCGATCCGGCGTTCAGCGACCGGACCTACATCGAGCCGATCACCCCCGAGGCGGTGAAGCGGGTGATCGAGAAGGAGGCCGCCCTCGGCACCCCGATCGACGCCATCCTGCCCACCCTCGGCGGTCAGACCGGGCTCAACTGCGCCTGTGCCCTCTGGGATCAGGGCGTGCTCCAGGAGCACGGCGTCGAGATGATCGGGGCCGACCGCGAGGTCATCCGCCGGGCCGAGGATCGCGAGGCGTTCCGGCAGGTCGTCGATTCGGTCGGGCTCTCGAACCCCGAATGCACCACCGTCACCACCGTCGAGGATGGTCTGGAGTTCCTCGACCGGATCGGGCTCCCCGCGATCGTCCGCCCCGCGTTCACCCTCGGCGGCACCGGCGGCGGCGTGGCGTGGAACCGGGAGGAGTTCGAGGAGATCGTCCGCAGCGGCATCAAGGCGTCGATGATCGGTCAGGTCCAGATCGACAAGTCGCTGCTGGGCTGGAAGGAGTACGAGCTCGAGGTCGTCCGCGACCGCAACGACAACTGCGTCGTGGTCTGCGGCATCGAGAACATCGACGCGATGGGCGTGCACACCGGCGATTCGGTCACGGTGGCCCCGATCATGACGCTCTCGGACAAGGAGTATCAGCGACTCCGCGACGGCGCGTTCGCGATCATGCGGGCGGTCGGGGTGGACACCGGCGGCTCGAACGTGCAGTTCGCGATCAACCCTGAGAACGGCGACGTGGTGGTCGTCGAGATGAACCCGCGGGTCTCGCGCAGTTCCGCCCTCGCCTCGAAGGCGACCGGCTTCCCGATCGCCCGCATCGCCGCGAAACTCGCGGTCGGCTACACGCTCGACGAACTTCGCAACGACATCACCGGCACCACGTCGGCGTGCTTCGAGCCGTCGATCGACTATGTGGTCGTGAAGATGCCGCGCTGGACGTTCGAGAAGTTCCCCGAGGCCGACGAGACGCTCACCACGCAGATGAAGTCGGTCGGCGAGGGCATGTCGATCGGCCGCACCTTCAAGGAGGCGCTGCAGAAAGCGATCCGCTCCATGGAGGTCAAGCGCTTCGGGCTCGGACTCGACGCGAACGACAAGTGGCTGGAGGCCCGGCGGCACGACGGCGGCTCGGTCGCCGACGGCAGTCCCGCGGCGTGGCCGATCGCCGAGGAGACGCTGGTCCGCAAGCTCTCGGTGCCGAGTCAGGGGCGGCTCTACTACATCCGTTACGCCTTCAAGGCGGGGTGGTCGCTGGAGCGGGTGCGGGAACTCACCGGCATCGACCCGTGGTTCCTCGATCAGATCGCCGAACTCGTCGCCTTCGAGGATCGCCTCGTCGAGCACGAGTCGTTCGACACCGTGCCCGCCGATCTGCTCTTCGAGGCGAAGCGGCTCGGCTATTCCGATCCGCAGCTTGCGAACCTGTGGCTCGGCCGCATCTCGACCGACACGATCCTCGAAGCCCGACGCCGGCGCAAGGCGCTCGGCATCGAGCCGGTCTACAAGCTCGTGGACACCTGCGCGGCCGAGTTCGAGGCGGTCACGCCCTACTTCTACAGCACGTACGAGCGACCGTTCCGACGCGTCGATGCGGACGGCGCCGCGATCGAGGTCCGCGACGACGAGGCCCGCATCTCCAATCGGCCGAAGATCATCATCCTCGGCGGCGGTCCCAACCGCGTCGGGCAGGGCATCGAGTTCGACTACTGCTGCTGCCAGGCGAGCTTCGCGGCCGAGGAGATGGGCTTCGAGTCGGTGATGGTCAACTCCAATCCGGAGACCGTCTCCACCGACTACGACACCAGCGATCAGCTCTTCTTCGAGCCGCTCACGCTGGAGGACGTGCTCAACATCGTCGAGCGTCTCAACGGCGGCGGCGTGGAGGTGCCGGATCGTTCCGGCGGCGTGGTCGGATGCGTCGTGCAGTACGGCGGGCAGACGCCGCTGAATCTGGCGCACGGACTCGTCGCCGCGGGCGTGCCGCTGATCGGAACCGGACTCGATTCCATCGACCTCGCGGAGGATCGCGACCGCTTCAAGGCGGTGCTCGACGAACTCGGGCTCAAGCAGCCCGCCAACGGCATCGCCCACTCGATCGAGGAGGCGATCGAGATCGCGTCCGGCATCGGCTATCCGGTGCTCGTGCGACCGAGCTACGTGCTCGGCGGCCGCGGCATGGAGACGTGCTACGACGAGGCGGCGCTCAAGCGGTACATGGTGGCGGCGGTGGGGGCGAGCGATCTCAACGACGCGCCGGTCCTGATCGATCGATTCCTCGGCGACGCGGTCGAGGTGGACGTGGACGTCGTCGCGGACTTCGAGCCGCACGAGGGCTCGCGGCCGTCGACGCTCGAACTGGCGGCGGATCCACCCCGGGCGCTGGTCTGCGGCGTGATGGAGCACATCGAGGAGGCGGGCGTGCACTCCGGCGACTCCGCCTGCACGATTCCGCCGTACTCGCTCTCGCCGCAGATCGTCGAGGAGATCAAAGATCAGGCCCGCCGGCTGGCGGATCGCCTGCGGGTCCGCGGTCTCATGAACCTCCAGCTCGCGGTGAAGGACGGCGAGATCTTCATCCTCGAGGTCAACCCGCGGGCCAGTCGGACGGCGCCGTTCGTCTCCAAGGCCAAGGGCGTCCCGTGGCCGCGGCTCGCCGCCAAGGTCATGATGGGCGCGTCGCTGGCCGGGCTCGGTGCCGAGGAGGTGCCTGACGCCGGCTTCTACGCGGTGAAGGAATCGGTCTTCCCCTTCAGCAAGTTCCCGGGGGTGGATGTGGTGCTCGGTCCGGAGATGCGATCGACCGGCGAGGTGATGGGGGCCGACCGCTCGCTCCCGCTCGCCTTCGCCAAGGCGTGCATGGCCGCGGGGGTGCAGCTGCCGACCGAGGGGGCGGTCTTCCTCTCGGTCCGCGACGAGGACAAGAACGCGGCGGTCGAGATCGCCCGCTCGCTCCGCTCGATGGGCTTCCGCGTCCTCTCGACCGGCGGCACCCACGAGCACCTCCGCGAGTTCGGCATCCATGTCGAGTCGCTGCCCAAGATCTCCGAGGGGCTCCGGCCGAACATCCTCGACCTGATCGCCGACGGCGAGGTCTCCCTCATCCTCAATACGGCGACCCGGAAGGGTGCCGACACCGACGAGGGCCGGATCCGGGCCACCGCGGTGAAGGCGGGGGTGACCATGATCACCACCATTCCCGGGGCCCGGGCCGCGGCCCATGCCATCGCCGCCCTGCGGGCGGGTGAATGGGGCGTCGCCGCCACGCAGGACTACTTCCCGCACCTCGCCCGGCCGCGGCTCGATGCCGCTTGCGGCGAGCCGGTGGCTTGTCCCGGCTGACCTAGCAGGCCGCTGAGAAACGGCAGTCAGACGGCGGATTTCCGCAGCGCCCGGACCGCGTTCGGATGAGCTTGCCGCTCGTACCCTTGGTTTTCACCGTTTGTCGCGGACCTGGTCGGCCGACTCGACCACTCCCAGCGCCCGAGATCCGGCTCGCCACGCCTCAGCCCGGCAGAAGTTTCGACATC